>DASUOG010000001.1:0-24410 GCA_036276755.1 Saccharimonadales bacterium (SeqCode)
TTCCTCCGCAGAAACAATATAATTAGCTTTAAACCGCCTGATACCGACGTCTGCTATCTTATTGTAAGTTCTAATCCTGTACTTCGGTTCAGCCATATCTTTTTTCGAACTCTTTCATAAACTTAATCAAAATGTCCACCCCGGCTTCCGGCATGGCGTTGTATAGGCTGGCGCGCATACCGCCGATACTCCGATGTCCCTCGAGGTTCTTCAGTCCCTTTGCATGCGCCTGCTCAGCGAAAAGCTTATCAAGGCCATCATCGGGCAGGGTGAATACGACGTTCATTTTGGAACGGAATTTCGGCTTGATGTTATTTGTATAAAAATCCGATCCGTCTATATATCCATACAGCTTTTCGGACTTTTTCTTATTGGCCTCGGCTGCGGCTTCGACACCGCCCTTGGCCTTAAGCCATCTTAAAACCAGTCCGGCAAGATACCAGCTATAAGTCGGCGGCGTGTTCAGCATCGAGCCCGAAATCGATTTTTCCGACCAGTTCCAGATCATCGGCGTGTTTGAGCGGGCCTTGTTAAGCAGATCATCGCGCACTATGACGATGGTCAAGCCGGCGGGTCCGATATTCTTCTGCGCGCCCGCGTAAAGGACGCCGTATTTGGACACATTTATCGGCTCGCTGAGTATCATCGAGCTTATATCGGCCACCAAAGGAACGTCGACATCGGGAGTGAAATTAAACGCCACGCCGTTGATAGTTTCGTTCGGGGTGATATGCACATAAGCCGGCTTGTCGGAAAGTTTCCAGGAGTCAGGCTCAGCTACACCGATGAAAGGATCGTTGCTAGCGGCTATGTTCACCTCCAGATATTTGGCGGCTTCTTTGGCGGCTTTCTTGCTCCATAATCCGCTCAGGATATAATCGGCGGTATCATCTTCCGCTGACAGATTCATCGGAATGGCGGCGAACTGTCCGCTAGCTCCGCCCTGCAGGAACAATACCTTGTAGTTGTCAGGGATCTTCATGAGTTCGCGTAGATCCTTTTCGGTTTCTTCGGCGATTTCGATGAATTCACTACTGCGGTGGCTCATCTCCATCACGCTCATGCCGTGGTCGCGGTAATCCGATATTTCTTCAGCGGCTCGCTTCAATACGGATTCCGCAAGCATTGCCGGACCAGCGCTGAAGTTGTATACCCTCATTTTGGTGTTTCCCTAAAAGTTACAATTTATTATAACAATTAATTTGACTGGGCGGGTAATTTAAAGTAACTTAATAAGCCTGATGATTAAACATACGTTTTTCGTGGCCAAAATGTGTATGCCTATGCTGAGCCAGAGGTCGGTTTTTTAGTCTCTTAAAATTTGAAATTATCAGCCGGCCTCTGGCCGGTTTTTTTAATTTCATTAATTTTAGGAGAAAAAATGTCAGAAAAATTAACAAGCACGGTTTACGGTATAGCCCCATGGAGCGCCGAACTTTTGCAGATAAGCGGAGACATCGATCGGGGCCGCAAATCCATTAAAGATTATTCGCTGCAATATAGCGCGGACTTTGGCATATATTCGGGGGTGCTGGAAGCGGCCGGCATAGATTTTCGCGCCGGTGACTGGGGCGGCGGGACCGATGATTATCTGCGCGATATCGGACGGCTGTTCGGAAGGGTAGGAAAACCGTCGGAAACCGGTCCGGTAACCAGATGGTTCGACACCAACACTTTTTATAGACAGCCTGATATAGAAGGATTCGTCGAACAATCGGAACATTATCCGCACGAACAATACCTTGACTGGCTGGAGCTTAACAAGTCTGCAGCAATCTACCAGCCGACTTTTTTGTCACCTTATTCCTTGGCAAAATTATCAGCTCAAGAATCAGGTACGAGTGAAGTAAACGCCCTGAATTTTGCTAAATTTGCGATCGAAAACCTAATAGCAACGAGCAGGGAACAGGGGGTCGGCCATATCCTGCTTCATGAACCATTTATACCTTACATAGGCGGTTCTTCCGAGGAACGGCTTAAATTTATTGAAGCCCTGGAGGAAATAATCGTTCTTCATACTGATATGGATATAGGTTTGTTTTTCAGCTATGGAGATGCCTCGCCAGTTATTAATGATGTTCTGGGAAGAGATCTAGCTGTAGCCGTCGTAGGTTGCGACCTGCAAAAGACTCCACTTGCCAAAATAGGACCCGTAGGCAAAAGACGGTTTTTGGCCGGACTTGTCGATGGCGCGAATACCTTGTTCCACTCAGACCAGGCGTTAATCGCACAACTTCTGGAGGTTACAACAGCCCAGAAGGATGCCGAGATTTCACTAACCCATACCGTAGATTTGGAACATGTTCCCCGCAGGTTCGCTATACAGAAAATCATGCAAATAGGCCGAGTAGTTTCCGCAGTAAACGAAATAAGAGGAGATAAACATGAGTGAGGTATTACAAACCCAAGAAGTGGGTAGTCTCGCCAAACCGAATTGGCGGGTTATTCCGTTCAGGGAAGGGCGAATTACCGCCGATCACCTGCAGGAAGCCGAAGAATGGGCGCTCAGGTTGGATATAGACCCGGAGAGACCGCTGGAAGTTTTAGTTGATGCTCAAACAAACCTTAATACTCAGGGCAGGCTCGAACCCGACCAGGCAGTGGCTATTAGATCGTTAGCTGCCCGCTTCGCAGTACGTCTTCAGGAAAAAGCCGGACTCGATATATTGTATGACGGCGAACAGGACCGTCCGGAGATGTACCAAGCAGCAGTAGAGGGCACCGTGGGCTTCGAGCCGAGAGGTAGGGTAAGGGCATTTGATAATAAGTCTTACGAAAAGTCTGCGATAACCTCGCCTCCGGGGTTAATAAAACCTTGGCACGTCGAAGAAGTCGTCCGGCTTCAAGCACTAACCAATAGGGATATAAAAGTTCCGATAACCGGCGCATATACAATAGCTGACTGGTCATTCGATGAATATTATGCCCGAGAAGAACCGCTCGATACCGCTAAAGAAAAGTTTGTAATCGACTTGGCCAGAAACGTTATCCGCCCGAATATTGAATCTCTATTGGCTAAAGGAGTAAGGTGGATACAGATTGATGAACCGGCGGCTACGACTAAAAAAGATGAGGTCCCGTTATTCATCCGCGCATTTAATGAATCTGTCAGAGGACTTGCCGGCAGATTCAGCGTACATATCTGTTTTTCTGATTATTCAAACCTGTTTCCCCACATAGAGCAACTCGAGGGTTGTTCTCAATTTTCATTAGAATTCGCAAACCGCGACCCTCATGATCTCGGCAGGGATAAGGCTCACCGGCCGGCCTATGAAATTCTTGCCGGTTTTAAGCGCCACGCCCCTGAAACGGCTATCGGCCTGGGCGTAAGCGATGTCCACGACAACGAGATAGAATCTCCTCAATTAATAAGAGACCGGATTCTAAGGGCGGTGGACATTGTAGAAAATCCTGCCCTGGTTTATCCTTCGCCAGATTGCGGGCTCAGGACACGTAGTTGGGACGTGGCATATGATAAGTTGCAAGCAGTGGCAATAGGTAGCGGCCTTGCCCGTGAACAGTTATAAGTTTTTCAGGCCGGGATAATCCAAAGTTTTGAAATAATCGGCGGCGGTTTCAGCACGACGTATTTCTTGGACGGTACCGTCTTCATTAAGCAGTAATTCGCGCGAACGGAGCTTACCGTTATAGTTGAACCCCATGGCGTGCCCGTGCGCGCCGGTATCGTGGATGACTACCAGATCGCCCGGTGCGAGCTCAGGCAGCAGCCGGTCTTCGCTGCCGGTAAATACATCGTTGTTCTCGCATAGGCTTCCACTGACCCGTTGCGGTTTTTTCGGGGAGTTCTCTTTGCCGGGAACCGAAATATGATGATATGCCCCGTACATGCCGACACGCATCATATCGGCCATCGTAGCGTCGACACCGACGAAATCGTGGTAAGTATTCTTTAAACTTCTTACCGTCGTTACCAGATACCCGTGAGGGCCGGTTACGAACCGGCCGTTCTCAGTCACCAGCCGGATCGGGTCAAGCCCGTTAGGTTTGATTATTTCTTCATATTTTTGCTTGATCCCGGTCTTTAGCCTATCCAAATTTATCGTCCGCTCATCCGGCTTATAAGGTATGCCCAGGCCGCCGCCGAAGTTTATCATCTCGATTCGGATATTTTTCTTGTGTTTCAAAAGAACGGCCATGTTAAATAGCATTTCCGCGGTCTGGATGTGGCCGGCCTCATCTCTTTCATTTGAAACTACCATGGTATGCAAGCCGAAACGCTTAGCACCTAAGGTCCGTGCCTTCGCGTAAGCTTCGGGGAGCTGTTCGGTGGTAACACCGTATTTCGCATCTTCCGGATTGCCGATCACATTCCCGGCGGCGGTAACCCGGTCCGGTCCGGGATTATAGCGGAAGCTGATAAGCTCCGGGAATTTTCCATCAAGGGCTTCATGCAACACTTCTATCTGGTTGATGTCATCGAGGTTGATCACCGCGCCTAATTCAAACGCCTTTTTGTACTCTTCCGGCGGCGTGTTGTTGGCGGTGAACATAATCTGCTCGTTTTTAAGCCCGACGGCCTCGGCCAGCAAAAGCTCGGGCAGAGAACTTGCATCCGCGCCCATGCTCTCGGTTTTTAAAAGCTCCATTATGTAAGGGTTCGGTGTGGCTTTGACCGCGAAATAATTGATATAGTCTTCGGACCAGGCGAAACAATCGTTGAGCGCTTTGGCGGTTTTTTTGATTCCGGCCCCGTCGTACAAGTGGAAGGGCGTCGGATATTTGCCGGCGATCTCGCGGAGTTTTGCTTCGTCAAAAGGCAGTTCTTTACTCATAATTTCAAATTCTTCTTTATATTATCCATGGCCCTTTGGATGTTTTCACGCGTACCGAAAGCACTCAGACGGAAGTAGCCTTCGCCCATCCGGCCGAACCCTGCACCGGGCGTGCCGACCACATGGGCCTCATTCATCAGCTTGTCGAAGAATGCCCAGGAATCAAGCCCGTTCGGCGTTTTAGCCCATATGTATGGCGCATTTATCCCGCCAAAAGTAGTCAGGCCCATGTCATCCAGACCGTTTTTTATAACCTTGGCATTGTTCATATAATATTCAATCAGCTTTTGTGTTTCGTTGATGCCGTTTTCCGACAATACCGCCAGCCCGCCGGCCTGGGCTATATTCGAAGCTTCATTGAACATCGTGGACTGTCGGCGGCTCCACAATGCCCGGACTTCACCGGCAGCCGAGCCTGCTACCTTTAATTCATGCGGTACCACTGTCCAGCCTAAACGGACGCCGGTGAATCCGGCAAGCTTGGAAAAGCTGTTGACCTCGATAGCGCATTCTTTCGCGCCATCTATCTCATAAATACTGCGGGGCAGGGAGGTATCGGCAATGAACGCCGCATAAGCCGCGTCAAAAACGACGACCGAATTATTTTTTCTGGCGTAATCAACAAACTTTTTAAGCTGCTCGCGGCTGGCTACCGTGCCGGTAGGATTGTTCGGACTGCACAGATATATCAGGTCCGCCTTCTCATCCGGCAAATCCGGGAAGAAACCGTTATCTTCAGTGCAATCCATATAGATTATTCCTTGGTACCGACCGTCTTCGTGCCCGCCGGTCTTGCCGCTGATGACCGCGCTGTCCACGTAAACCGGATATACCGGATCCTGGACCGCGATCCGGGCGTCAGCTGAAAAGATCGACTGGACATTCGCCGTGTCCGGCTTGGCGCCGTCGCTTACGAATATCTCATCGGGCTTGATTGATGCTCCGTACCGTTTGTAATAACCGGTCAACGCCTCCCTGAGCTCCGGTTCGCCGTGGTCATCACCGTAGCCGGTGTAGGTATTCTCATCGGCCAGTTCATCGACTTTCTCATGCATCCGCTTGATTACGGTCGGTGTCAGCGGCCGTGTCGTATCGCCGATTCCGAGTTTTATCAATAGAACGCCCGGGTTGTTTTTTTGAAACTCCCGGGTGCGCCGGGCAATCTCCGGAAAGAGATATCCCGCTTGAAGTTTTTGGTAATTTTCATTAATCTTAGCCATGTTTTCCGGGCCGTTTCCTTTTTATATGACTTTGCATAAATTATAGATTAAACCATCCTTATCATAAAATTCATTTTAATTTAGACATTGTTTAAAATTTATGTCATAATATATGAAAATAACTTAATTTATGCATCAAACAACCGTAGATCCTGAAAGCTATTTGGAAGGTGCTCACCTACGTTTGACCGAGCCCGACCCGGCCAATTTGAGTCCTATAGATTTTTATTGGTGGAATATGGAGCAAGGAAGTTTGGAAAAAGCTGTTTGTTCCCTTGAGTCTTACGAGGACTGCTTGAAATTCGCTGAAGGGATGCGCGAAGAAGTAGTTGAAAGGTCGGGTGGAGATTATTATTACAACCCGGCGATTACCGTACGTAAACAGATAGTAAAAGCTCTAGCCGGTGCACTGGAGGCTGAAACCGATACGGATTACGGTACACAGACAGAGCTGATCAAACGGTGGGGCATAGTAATGAGCGATCTTATTGCCGCCGGCGAAGAAGCTACGACGCCTACGGGCGAGCGTATAGCTTCGAACCTTAATCTTGCAGCCAAGGAAATCGCAGATGCCGGCAGTTTACTGCAAACCCTTTTAAAGCATTCCGATGAAGCAACCCGGCGCAGATTCGACCTTACGCAAGAAGATGTTGATATGCTCGAAAGCATCTCAAGAGGCGACAGTCTTAAACAACAATCTGCAGCATTAGAGCTTCCTATGCGAACAATAAAAAGACAGCGCACCCGCGTTAAAGACAAATTAGGTGCTGATTCTCTTTCGCATGCCGTATGCATAGCCATAGAAAACGGAATCATCGCTCTGGACAATCCGGTTCCGGAGGAACCCGAACTTGAGTTGAATCCGAAGCATCTGGAAGCTCTCAAACTGGCAGCGGCCGGCCACAGCGCAGAAGAAATCGGACGGATACAGGATGTAAGTATTGAGGTCGTAAACAGTCGGCTCGGTGGAACCAAGCAGAAGAACCAAGGCGGAGCCAAAGCACGCCTTGACGCAAAAAACCGTCCGCACCTTATACGCAAAGCTTTTGAGGCGGGTATACTGACTCCACAAAACCCCGGCCCGAGCTTCATGGTTCGTGACACCTTAGGCAGGTTACCCGGCCTGGGCGCGCAGTTCAATCTTATCCGTTCGCAATCCAGCGCCTCCCTGCCCGAGAGTACGATGACCGGCATTTTCATGGAATTAGCAGGCCATGTTCCGGAGCATTCCCCGGATCTTATGGGAACAATCGAACATGTCGAACCGGACGAGTTACTAAGCGGAGTGAAAGATAATTTCGCAGTTGCCAAGCAAGCCCTCCACCGTATTACCAAGGACATATCACGGATTTTGACGGACATAGGAGACTTTACCCAAAGACTTGATTTTTCACCTTTCAGCCCCAACGAACAGGAAGAGTTAGAACAAGCCTCACTTGGAGCCGAAGCAAAAAACCGACCGCATGTTGGAATCATCCAAAAAAGTCGTACCAACATAGTCCGCAGGACGGGGGCGACCGGGTTAGTGGAAGCTGTTAGTATTTCAATAGGTGATGAACACTTGCCGGTAGACTGGTCTGAAGATATCTATAGCAAGCCTGTCATTAACGATCCAATACTGGTCCGGATCATTGCGTTGATTTCCCAAGGCTTTGGGACTCCGGAAATAGCCGAGATAATGTCATCTTCTAAGAATCCCACGGAAGTAAAGGTAAGAACGGCTAAGGAAACAGTCGGTGCGACGAACCGCGTGCATTTGGTCCGCCGGGCAATAGAAGAAAGAGTAATCCCGCCGGGCGGTTCAAACGAAGAGCTTCATAGAGCGCTGGCTACGGCAGCCGGGACCGAACTTAAGGTCGCTAAAATTTCTGAAGCCCTCTCAGGCATAAATCAATAGTCATGGGTGAAATTCCACAAGCAGAGATGAAACGGGCGGAACATATTGCCAATCTGGCCGTCCAGGCAAACACTGATGTCAGCCAAGCGATTGGCAGCTTGAGCATGCTTGTAGAAGAGGTAACCGGCGGAGAAGTCGACCCTTTGACCATAGAAGAGCTGACTGAGCTCAACAACGTATCACTCGGTCTTACGCCACAGGAAAGTATGGAAGTCCGCAGCAGAGCAGAGGCGATAATCGACGAGGATACGGTACGGCTGGATCGGCACGCCATAATCGACAAACTAGGTGTTGAGACAATGCCTCAAGCTGTAGGTAAAGCAATAGAGTTGGGGATGATTGTCATTATTCCCGAACAAGGACCGCCGCCCAAAATAAAACCCAAAGCGGCTGAGGTGTTCAAACTGGTTGCAGACGGAAAAAGTTTTAAGGAAATCCAGGAAGAACTGGGTATTCATCGGAACACCGTTACCAACCGGCTGAATGCCGTACGGGAAGCGCTCGACGCCAGGGATCTGCCGCATGCGATACGCCGGGCTTATGAGACCGGCTGGTTCCGGCGTACACGGGAACAATTGGATAGAAGCCATCTTATGCATATAGGAGTAGGGTTGATATTGAGTGCCTGGGAAGATGTGCTTGAACCGCAGCCCTCGCAGATAAACAGGAAGTAAGCGGTCGCTATCTGTTATTCAACCAACGGACTAGCCAAGCGTTGTATAATGTACCCATCACTAAGAACAAGGAGGGCACAATGAGTCCACAAGTTTTCGCAGCCAAATTAGTAAACGTATTTACAGGCATTGTCCTGGTATTCTTATCGCTTAGGTTCATACTCAAACTGTTCGGAGCGAATACCAGCAACGATTTCGTAGGCTGGGTGTACGATAACACTTCGATACTTTTAGACCCGTTCAGGGGAATATTCCAGAACGAAGTGGTCGGCAGGCAATACGTATTTGAGTTCAACACGCTGTTCGCCATGTTGATCTACGCGCTGTTCGGAATGCTGCTTCTGATGCTCATCGCCATGCTGACTCCGGACAGAAACGGCGTCAAAAGGGGTAAAAAATAGCTCTTTCCACAAGGTTGTTCACACCTTGTCCACACTGAGTAAAAATTTGGTTGACACACATATCGTGCAGTAGTAAATTGGAGTACAGGAAATGTGTGAGGTTTATCCAAAGTACATTTCTCAGAAGACAGGTCTTACGGACCTGTTTTCGCCTTTTAAGGGAATATTCGAAATTATTATTTTGGTCTGTTTTTCATTTAAAAATCAGAGGTTATATCCGATATATTAACATTTAAAGCCTTTGCGATCTTCTCAATATTGCGAAGTGACGGATTTCTTTTCCCTCGCTCAATTCCGGAAATATAAGTTCTATCCAGACTAGTCAACTCTCCTAGCTTTTCCTGCGAAATTCCGGTTTTCTTCCTAAGTTCCCGGACCCTTTTTCCAAGCTTTTGCTGAACATTTGTCCTTGCCATTTATCTAACAATGGCAATATGTGAACTATATATCTATGGACTATAAGTAACATTTTAGTTGATTTTCATCTGTTTTATTGTTAATAATTAATTATCAATTAAATAGGAGTCCAAAATGGCCGAAAAAGAAGGCAATTGGTTTAAACGACACAAAATATTAACAGTTATACTGGTGTTAGCAGTAGTAGGCATAATTGTCTCAACTACCGGGGGTGAAACATCGACCACTAAAACGAATAACGAAACGTCGGAACCTTCGGGTAGTTCAAGCAATAAACAAGCTAAAGTGGCCAAACTCGGCGAACCGGCACGCGATGGTAAATTTGAGTTTACCGTGACAAAAATGAGCTGTGGGCAGAAAACTATCGGCAATAACGAGTTTACAAGGACAACAGCCCAAGGGGAGTTTTGCATTATGGATCTCCGTGTTAAGAATATCGGTAATGAACCGCAAACACTTTTTGCTGATAATCAATATGTATATAACACAGAGGGGCAAAAATATTCCTATGATAGTGACGCGGTATTGTCGCTGGATGACACTGCCAATGTGTGGCTGGAAGAGATTAACCCCGGTAATACCGTAAAGGGTAAACTGGTTTTTGATGTACCCAAAGGTACGAAAGTTACAAAGGCCGAATTGCACGACAGCACGTTCTCAAACGGCATAGAAGTTAATTTAAAATAATAGTTTAGTAAACGCACAATTAATTACGCTACTTTAATGTCCTTGCAGAGGTAGACGTCTTGGATGGCGTTTAGGATCTCGATGCCTTCCTTGAGCGGTCTTTGGAAAGCTTTGCGCCCGCTTATCAATCCGGCGCCGCCGGCGCGTTTGTTGATGACCGCGGTCGCTACGGCTTCCTGCAGGTCATTGTCGCCGCTGGCCCCGCCGCTATTGATCAAGCCGATCCGGCCGGCGTAGCAGTTCATGACCTGCCAGCGGCAAAGATCAATCGGATGGTCGCTCATCAGTTCGGTGTACGCATTATCGTCAAATTTGCCGTAACTGCCGTTTTGGTTCAAAGCTTTATAGCCGCCGTTGTTGACCGGAAGTTTTTGCTTGATGATGTCCGCCTCGATAGTAACGCCCAAATGGTTGGCTTGGCCGCTCAGATCGGCCGAAGCATGATAATCGACCCCATTAACCTTGAATGCGGGATTACGCGTATAACACCACAGGATGGTAAACAGGCCTTGGCGGTGAGCTTCGGCGAAAGCTGCGGATATTTCATTGATCTGCCGTGCGCTCTCGGGCGAGCCGAAATAAATCGTTGCTCCGATACCGGCCGCTCCCATATCTACGGCGTGTTGGACATTTGCGAACAATGTCTGGTCGTAAGTATTAGGATAACGGAAAAGGTCGTTGTGATTCAGCTTTAGCACGAATGGGATCTTGTCGGCATATTTCTTGCTGACGGCACCTAAAACCCCCAGACTGGATGTCACGGCGTTACAACCGCCCTCAATAGCCAACTTGACGATGTTTTCCGGATCGAAATAGTCAGGATTCTTGCTGAAACTGGCGCCGGCGGAATGTTCGATGCCCTGGTCGACCGGAAGGATGCTGTAATAGCCGGTTCCGGCCAGACGGCCGTTATTGCCAAGACGGTTCAGGTTCTCAATCACCTCGTCAGACCGGTCGGACTGGGAAAAGACTTCTGTTACTGTATCCTTGTCGCGCACGGTAAGCCTGTCCTTGCTTATCTTGGGTGTATCAAAGCCTAGCAGGTTATCTACCTGGTCTGTCAAGATATCTTCGATTTGTTTTAATGTTCTGCCCATAAAATTGTTACCCTTTAACTACTTAAATTTAACATATTTTTCGATACTTTTATTATCACCGAAGACGAACGGCACCCGTTCATGCAGATCGCGCGAGTGGTACTGCATCGCCCGGACATTGCCGACCAGGGCTTTGCCGCCGGCCTGCTCGATAAGATATGCCAAGGGCTTGACCTCATACTGCATCCTCAGTTTCCCTTTGTAACCATCACTGCCTGCGACTTCCGGGTAGAGAAATATACCGCCCTTTAGGAGCGTCCTATGAAAATCAGCGACCAACGCGCCGATATACCGGGCGGAAGCGCCATCGGCAAACAGCTTTTGGATTGCCCGGGCTTCGTTTGCTTTGAACTTTTTGTTATTCGCCTCGTTATAGCTTACGTATTTGGCCGAATCAGGCATTTTGATGTTTTCGCCGGTCAGTAGGAATTCACCACTATCCGGATCAAGCGTAAATTCGTGCACTCCTTTGCCGATAGTAAAAACCAATACGGTGCTAGAGCCATAGAGTACATAGCCTCCGGCCACTTGCTTGATGCCGGGCTGCAAAAAATCTTCAACCCTCGTCTTTTTGCCAGGCAGGACTGAGAAAATAGTACCCACGCTGGCATTAATATCGATATTACTGCTACCGTCCAGCGGATCGAAGGCTACCAGGAATCCATGCTGCTTGCCGCTTGAAACATCGACGATGTCATCTTCTTCTTCGCTGGCAAGCCCGACGACATGCTCGTTATCCGCCAACACGTTTCTGAAGATACCGTTACTGCGCTCGTCCAGCTTTTGGACTTCTTCGTCATGTACATTGGTGCCGCTGCCGGCGGAGCCGTGCAGGTCCAGCAATCCCGAGCGCTGTACTTCGCGCGATATTTTTTTACCGACATCGGCGACATCGGCGATGATCAAATTCAATTCTTCCTGCAGGTCATGGCCATCCAGATGTGACAATAAATAATGCGATAATGTAGTCAAATATCCCTCGCTTTACCGGTTTTATTATACTTTAATTTTCGAAAGATCATTCGACTATCGAGTCCTTTGTAAAATCATGTTTCGTCCTGCGCCAGAGCCATATGCAAAACATGGTTATCAGTATGTAGGCGGCTACGAGATAGGGCAGGGATAATGCGACATTGCTTTGAGCGATCGGCAGACCAGCGAGCTTATCCGCTACGAAAGTCATGTAGCTTAGCAGAATCTGCGCAGGATATCCCAATAGTTCTGCAGCCGGACCGAACATAGCGCCGAATACTCCGGCGATGAACGTAAATATCATCGCGAATGGAATCAACGGCAGTATCAGCACGTTCGCGATAAGCGCCAAGGTTGCGTACTGGCCGAAGGAAAAGGCGATTATCGGGGCGGTTAGGGCTTGGGCTGAAAATGTCTCGACAACTATGCGCAATAGTCCGTCAGGCTGATTTTTGCCCCAGAAATAATCCAACAGAAGAGGAGATAATATGATCACACCGGCGAATGCGGCGAATGATAAGTACCATCCCAAATCACCCCACAAATAAGAAGGGTCGATAAGAACGGTTATGCCGGCCGCGAACGGCAGAAGAACCAACGGGTGTATCTTCCGGCCGTAATACCAAGCCGCCAGGCTCAGGCCGGTTATCAAGCCGGCCCGGGTCATCGACGGACTGGAGCCGGTGACCAAAATAAAACTCGCGACCAACAACCCGGATACCAAAGTAGCCAGATATTTGGATATTTTTTCAAACAACCTCCTGGCTAATCTGACCAGTATGGTAAGGTTGTAACCGCTGGCGACAATGATATGGGTAAGTCCCAGGATTCTCAGATTATTGGTAAGGTTTTCCGGCAGGGTTGAATGCTGTCCCGTTAGAAAACCGATGCCCAGACTGGCCTGCGGTTCATTGACAATCTGCCTGATGGAGCTTGAGAACCAATCGCGGGCTTCAAGCGCCGGATCACCGTATTTTACGCGTTTTACTTCGGTGATTTGCGTACGGTAAACGACGGCCGAAAAATTCCCGAATCCTTCGCCTAACTGACCTCGGATATGCAGTTGATCACTCCGCTTTATATCCAGTTTGGCGTCCGTACTGACCCAAACCCTGCCGGCGAGCGGTCGGCCCTCCAGTACTATATCTTTGAGCCTGATTTGCTGTTGGCCGTCTTTGCCAAGCGTCACATCCTCGCTCACCGTACCCGATAACTCAACCTGATGATTAATAAATTGCCCGTAAGTATTTTCCGACGGATAATTTTGCGTACCGCGCCACAGACCTATCAGCAGACCGCCCGCTATTATCGCAATAATCGCTAAGGTCGTGCGGTTGACAAGAGAAGCGAACACCAGGCTGGTACCGATTACCAGCCAGGAAAAGCTGAGAAAATAATTGTCCGTCAAAAGCGAAAGCGCCGCGCCCGCCATCAGGCCGATGCTTGCCCAGGCCAGCAACCAAGAAACGTGGATCTTTTTCGTCAAAGGCCGCTACTTTCTATCGGTAATACCTGGTCGGGGCATAGCTGTAGCTGTCTTGCCATAGCATTATTCTCGGCCAAGGTGACCCAAAGATGATATTTCAGCTTGACAGCTATTTGCCTTGCCACATACCGACAACGATAGCCTTTGTTTGGTGGCAGCCAGGTGGCTGCATCGCCGTCACCTTTATCCTGGTTCGTCGGGCCATCCACGGCTATAAGATTAAGCGGGTCGTTGGCAAACCGAGCTCTTACCTCAGCACTTAATTGTTGGGCGCCTTTTTGCCAGGCATCGGAGAGCGCGACGATGTGATCTATCTGTACGTCCCGCGAAGTTTCCGCTCCGCGTTTAAAGTTAATAATGTTCCCGGTATAAGGGTCGGTTAATTTACCGCTGATGATATGGCAGCCGTTAATCCGGTCTACGACAATATCTGATAGATCCCTGTCTAATATCCTATTACGCATATCACAACCGGCAATATCCGCCCAATCGGCTAGAAATTCGGTTCGCTCATAACCGGTTTTCGGCGCTCTGCCTTTTATCTCAAGTTCTTCGAGTGCCGAGAGTGCTTTAGTCGAACCCGGAGGTGCTGAGGTTAAAGTCTGTTCGGTATCGACAGGCGTCTGTCGATTATCGTCATAGCCGAAGCTTACAAAGACTGAAATTAAGATGAATAAAAGTAGTGCTATGGTTCGGCGTCTTTTTTCTCTCAATGTATATTTTTACCTAACCTTTTAATTCTATCAAAAAGTGGTATAGTTACATAAATTATGGGAAGTACGGCAGAAGCCCCGACCTTTGTTACCCTTGGCCCCAGTGGCACCGATCATGAAAGGGCGACCCGGCATTTTATAGACTTCCAGGGCCTTCCAGCTGAGACAAAGATAGAGCATATAAGGGATTTCGCTGTCGAGGGCGTAGAAAAGGTCAGGGAAGATCCGAGCTCATTCTTAGTCCAATGCAGCGCTCACCCCGATGTTGACCTGGTCACCGAAAGATATCCCCAAGAAGTCGTGGTGCTGGACGAGTTCCTATATGCGACCAGAAGGCTGGCTTTACTCGCCCGCGCCGGAGTCGAAGAACCAAAAAGCCTGGCCTTGGTACCGGCGACGCGCGGCTATACCGACCTGACCAAGTGGGAAGGGGGCGGGAAATACGTAATCAAGGCGCCATCCAAGCCGGAGATCCGCGCCATGCTGCTCGAGGGGGAATGCGATGCCGGCATCACCTTTGCCGAACTGGCCAAGACGCATCCGGGAGAATTTGTAACGTTAGAAGACTACGGTGCGGTCAGAACCACCTGGATAGTTTACGGCGACGTCAGCCGCAGCGATTATCAGGGAGAAGTCATCGGCCGCAAACATCCGGAAATGTTCGCCGCACAACCATAGCCGACGCGAAAAAGCGGACACTTACGTTATAATTCCGTCTAAGGCTATGCAGTCAAAAACGGATAAAAAGCAGGAGATTATACGGACCTTATTTTTTTCTGTGACTGCGTTGAATGCTTCCGGCATATTCCTGTTCTGGTTCACGAACAACTGGCAGAGCGCCGTTACCGCTTCGGCACAGATAATCTCCGCAGGTGGTCTGCTGGGGCTTCTTCTGGCCTTATCGGTACTGCACCAATTCATCCTGCAAGGCCGGTTGCCCATCATCGAACGATATATCGGTACGGTGCTGGTACAAAGAATCCATCGCTACAATGCTTATTTGATCTTTTTTTTGGTGCTTTTACACCCGCTTCTGGTCACGATAGGACATTCCAGGTTGCATGAAAACGGTTTTATCCGCCAGTTTGTGGATCAGGTACAATTTTATCCTTATGTCTGGCTGGCGCTTATCGCGAGTATGTTATTAATATTCGTGATCGCGATGTCGATAAACATCGTCCGTCGCAGGTTGCGGTATGAATATTGGTACACAGTCCATCTGTCCGTTTATATAGCCGTCCTGATAGCATTCTTCCATCAGATAGAGAACGGCCAGGATCTGCTGACCAGCGACGCATTCCGGACATATTGGATAGCGCTTTATATTGTTGTGCTGGGAACCGTTGCCTGGTTTAGGTTCGGTAGGATAATATGGCAGTTTTGGAATTATAACTTCACCGTCGCAAAAGTAGTCAAAGAAGCCGAGGGGGTAATCTCCATTTACATCGCATCCAAAAAGCCGCTGCCGGACAACTTTTTCAAGCCCGGCCAGTTTGGAATCTGGCGGTTTTTTAATAAGAAACTCTGGTGGCAGGCGCATCCGTTCACTATCTCTACCGGCAATCCGAAAAATGGTTTGCGTTTGACTCCAAAAGCAGTCGGGGACTATACGACCGACCTGCAAAAGATAAAACCGGGGACCAAGCTCTTCTTTGACGGTCCGCACGGCGTGTTCACCACCGATCGTCTGGAAGACGCCAAACCTCTCTTTATTGCCGGCGGTATAGGCATCACTCCGATCCGGGCCATGCTGGAAGGACTGGGCGAAAGAGCAAAAGATGCCATCGTTATATACAGCGTGAGGGGTATGAAAGACTTGGCCCTTGGCAAAGAGCTGGAAGACATATCAAAGAAATACGGCGCGAAATTGCACTGTATTTTCAGCGAAAAAGCTCCGAAAGGCGGCCGAAAAGGTATAGTCAACAAAGATGTTCTATCCGAGTTGGTAGACGATGTAGGTGAACGAAAAATCGCTCTGTGCGGGCCGCCCGGTATGATGGATGCCGTCGGACAAGCCCTGATCGAACTTGGTGTTCCAAAGCAACATATTTATACCGAACGGTTCGCTTTTACCGCAAAGTAGCGGATGTTAAAATTAACCGATGGCAGATAAGGCTCCGAAGTGGATAAAACACTCGTCAAAAGTCGTTCACGAGAACAAATGGTTCAAGGTTTTAAGAGATGAAGTAACCAGACCGACCGGTGAGAGGAGTGAATATAATTTCGTAGTCAATACGCCCGTCGTATTCATCGTTCCGCAGAATTCCGATGGTAGTATCTACCTGATAGGACAACATAGGTATCCTGTCGATAAATATTCCATGGAAATACCGGCCGGTCGGACCGATGGCGAAGAGCCGCTCAATGCCGCCAAGCGAGAACTACAAGAAGAAACCGGATTCGTCGCTAAAAAATGGGAGAAGCTTGGCGAATTCTATTCTGCCAACGGCTTGCTTCGTGAAAAAGCACATGTTTATCTAGCCACGGAGCTGACGCAGACAGGCAAGAACGAACAGGAAGAAGAAGGTATCGACAAAGTTGTCAAACTTCCGCTGGAAAAAATCTTAGAGATGATCAGAAGCGGAGAGATACACGACGGACAGACAATTTCGTCTTTGATGCTCTACCTTACTGCAAAAGGCCTTCTCTGATAAAATATATTTATGAATGTGCGAATCACTCAATTGAGTGCTAGGTGCAATTTCTCTATAAGCAACGGATGGAGCTGTACTTACCGGTACAGTGACGGAGTAGCGCAAGAGAAAATTGTGCATAGCGCTCAAGAAGCCAGCGGAATTTTTAGCTCTGCTAGAAAGCAGGCTGGCTGGTGAGTGGTTCGAGCTTAGTAATCCTAGACTATGGTTCGCAATATACTCAATTAATAGCCCGCCGCGGACGCGAACTCGGCGTATACAGCATAATACTGCCGTTCAGCGCCAGTTTAGACCAGATAAAAAAACACAATCCCAAAGGCATCGTCCTTTCCGGCGGGCCTAATTCTGTTTTTGACGAAAACGCCCCGTCGTTAACCGAAGGCATATTAGATCAAAATATACCTGTTCTTGGGATTTGCTACGGGATGCAGCTAATCGCCCAGAGCTTGGGCGGGGAAGTAGAAGAATCCAAAACCCGCGAGTATGGCAAAGCTATGATAGTCCATAAGGACAAAAGCGACCTTATCAATAAAGCCTTCGATGGCAGCACCGTCTGGATGAGCCACGGCACACACGTCAGCCGCCCGCCGGAAAGTTTTATCGTAACGGCCATGAGCAATGAGATCATGGCGGCAATTGAAAACCCGGATAAAAAACTATACGGACTGCAGTTTCATCCCGAAGTAGCGCATACGGAGTACGGCCCTGAGATACTTGAAGCATTCATCGATAAGTGCGGATTTGCCAAGGACTGGTCGGCCAGCTCGATCATCGACGAGCAGGTTAACAAGATAAAAGAAACTGTCGGCAGCGCGAACGTTATTTGCGCCCTGTCCGGCGGTGTCGACTCATCTGTAGCAGCTACTCTGGTAAACAAGGCTATAGGCGATAAACAAACCTGTATATTCGTTGACACCGGCTTATTACGCAAAAACGAATACGATGAAGTGCTGGAAATTTATAAAGACCGCGGATTGAACGTCAAGCCGATAAAAGCCGGGGGAAGGTTCCTGACCCGGCTCAAGGACATAAGCGACCCGGAGGAAAAACGTAAAATCATCGGCGATGAATTCATAAAAATTTTTGAAGAAGAAGCCGGCAAGATACCAAATGTGAGCTATCTGATACAAGGCACGCTTTATCCTGACGTGATCGAATCCGTCTCGGTAAATGGCCCTTCCGTTACCATAAAATCGCACCACAATGTCGGCGGTCTGCCGGAGAAAATGAATCTGCAGTTAATCGAGCCTTTGCGCGAACTTTTCAAGGACGAGGTAAGGGAAATAGGCGCCGAACTTGGTCTGCCGGAAAAGATAACGCAGCGACAACCTTTTCCCGGGCCGGGACTGGCGGTACGGATAATTGATAAAATCACGCCGGAAGCAATAGCCGTGCTTCAAGAAGCCGATGCGATTGTCAGAGAAGAAGTGATAAATGCTAATGCCGAGAAGAACTTGTGGCAGTACTTCGCAGTTCTTCTACCGGTGAAAAGTGTTGGTGTAATGGGCGACGGGCGGACGCATGAACAAGTCATTGCTATCCGCGCGGTAGAATCTACGGACGGCATGACGGCAAACTGGTCAAAATTGCCGTATGAACTATTGGGTAAGATAAGCGGACGGATAGTTAGCGAAGTCCGCGGCGTCAACCGCGTGGTTTACGACGTTACTTCCAAACCGCCCGGCACCATCGAGTGGGAATAGTTTAGAGCTTCTATACTTGCTATCTTTAGTTGTTTATGCCATGGTAATTAAATATGAGTTTGGAAAGTTGGCGAGCGCCGGCGATCGAAAGACGCGAGGGCGGTCTTGATGGCGGACTTGGCCTGTTTGCCGTAGAAGACATAGACGAGAACCAATTGCTGGCTATAAGAGGCGGGCGACTGGTGACTGAAGATGTCATCAAGGCCAACGCTGATATTATCAACGGTTCGCACTTTCAGCTCGCGCCCAACCTGTTTTCAACCGGGTTGACGCCTGAGGAAGTTGATAAGACCCTTATCGGCTACAACCATTCTTGTGAACCTAACGCCTACGTAGACGGCAATATACTCCTGCGGTCAATGCGATCGATTGAAGAGGGCGAGGAAATAACCGTAGAATACGCTACGTATTTCAGTAGCGACACCCAGGAGTTCGACTGCCAATGCGGCAGTGAGCACTGCCGGGGGCATATCAAGCCTTCACTGGATTCGACGGATCCGGAAATCAGGGACAGATACGATGGCTACTTCGCTGATTTTCTGGCCCGTCCGGAAGCGTATGCGGGAGTACAGCTCCAGCCTATGGACCCGGAAAGCGCGGTGAGTTCCTGGCTTAGTACCAAAGCTGAAAGAGTCATGGATTCCAGCATACACAGTCTCGGCCTGCTCGCTGTTGACAGCATCCAAGCGGGCGAACTGCTGGCCGTCAAGGGTGGCCGGTTGATGACTGCCGGGGAAGTAAAGGCTAATCAAGGTATTATCCAAGGTAGCGAAGTCCAAATAACTCAGGACATGTTCATGGCCGGCTTGAACGAGCAGGAGAGACTCGCAGCTTTGCTTGGCTTCAATCATCGGTGTTATGAACCCAATGCCATAATGCGGCGGCAAATCAGCATATTCGCACTGACGGATATAAAAGCAGGTGATGAATTGACAGAAGAATACGCTACCGCCTTTATAAGCCCTACTCAAAAATTCGATTGCAGATGCGGTGCGCCAAACTGCAGAAGGCAGGTTGACACCACAGTCGATTGGCGCCGGCCTGAGTTGCAGGCAAAACTTCCTTTCGTAGATTTTATACAGGAAAGGATACGGCAGGAAGCGACTGTTTAAAATATGTATCCTGCGGTATTATTTAGGTAGATGCAAGGAAAAGCCACTTTTATCGTAGGTCTTCAATATGGCGACGAGGGCAAGGGCAAGATTGTCGATTATTTGGCAGAAAAAAGCGATGTTGTCATCCGAGGCAATGGCGGCGCCAATGCCGGCCATACCATAGTGCAAAAAGACGGACAGGCCTTGGCACTGCACCAGATACCTTCCGGCATCGTTTATAAAGACGTTCTTAATATAATCGGCAACGGCTGTTTCCTCGACCCGCTCAGGCTCACAGCTGAGATCGTAGAAGCAGAGTCCAAAGGCATAAAAGTTTCGTCGGAGAACTTGAAAATCAGCAAATCCGCTCATCTTGTACTGCCCGTCCACAAACAAAAAGATGAAAAACGCGAAAAAGGCGGCCACAGCCAGGGCAGTACCAAATCCGGCATTGCTTTCGTCGCAGCCGATAAGTACTTGCGTGAAGGCATCAGGGCGGAAGCAATAGGAGAATCCACCAAGGATGACCTGGTAAAGCTTGGCGGCGCAGAATTCGGAGAGGCGGCTTATGCCATAGCCAACCACTTGTGCGACAGCGTACAACTTATCCAGGACTCAATATCATCGGGTAAGAAAATCCTGGTAGAAGGCGCCCAGGCATTCGGCTTGGATATCAACCATGGTAAATACCCTTATGTAACATCCAGCGACACTACTGTGTCGGGCTTACTTAGCGGCAGTGGGCTCAACCATAAACAAGTAGGAAAGGTCATCGGGGTTGCCAAAGCTATACCTTCCAAAGTCGGCGGAGGTCCGTTCGTAACAAAGATTCAAGATGAAAATATTGCCGCAAAGAGCCGGGGCCAAAAAGGCAAGGTCGACAGCGAGTTTGGCGCTACGACCGGCCGCGAACGTGAGGTAGGCTATTTGGATCTGGTGGTGCTCAAACGGGCGGTTGAGGTAAACGGTGTGGACGAGATAGCGCTGACGAAATTCGATTGCCTCAAACGACACGGTAAAACTACTATGGTCGCCGTAGCTTATGAATTCAAAGGCAAGAAAATAACCAGCCCGCCAAGCTCCGGCGTGGAACTATACGAGTGCAGTCCGGTGTACGAAGAGTTGCCGACGTGGACCGACAATGATTCACCCGAAGCTAAAAAATATTTGAAGTTCATTGAAGATTATCTGAAAGTCCCGGTCACCATGCTTGGCACCGGACCCAACCGGAAAGACCTTATAGTAAGGGGTAAATGATGGGTTTTATAAGCAAACTGGATGCGGCGATTGCAAAAAACAATTCGCTGGTATGTGTCGGCTTGGATCCGGATCCGGAAAAGCTGCCCGAGGAGTTCAAAGCCACAGACAAGCCGCTATACGAATTTAACAAATCCATTATTGATGCGACTCATGAATTGGTCTGCGCCTACAAGCCTAACTCAGCCTTTTACGAAGCACTGGGAGCCGAAGGCATTCAACAATTGAAAGAAACCTGTGATTACATAAAACAGAATTACCCGGACATACCGATAATCTTGGATGCCAAAAGAGGCGATATCGGCAATACTAACGATAAATATGCACAGTTCGCTTTTGACTATCTGCAAGCAGACGCTATTACTTTGCAACCCTACCAGGGTGGCGAAGCACTGCAGTCATTCTTCAACTATAAAGACAAAGGTTTAATCATCTTGGCCAAAACTTCCAATGAAGGTTCGAACGAATTCCAGAATTTAGAGCTAAACGGAAAACCTCTTTTTGAATACGTGGTAGAGACCTTTATGGGTAATTGGAATCAAAACAACAATATAGCTTTTGTCGGCGGAGCGACTTATCCTGCTGAACTGAAACGAATTCGGGAAATCGCAGGAAATGAAACCCTCATTCTTGTGCCCGGCATAGGTGCACAAGGCGGCAACCTAGAAGCCATGTTAAAAGCCGGATTGACCAGCCAGGGCAAGGGCCTGGTCATCAACTCCTCCCGCGGAATTATCTATAGCGATAATCCGGCCCAAACCACGGAAGAACTCAAAACCCAAATCAATCAGCACCGCTAAGTAACTATTGAGTCGAGTTTTTTGTTTGTAATAGCTTGCTTGACTTCCATGGCGATCCGGCGGCCGACGCTGATGTTCTCGCCATACATGTAGCCGGAGTAGGGAGTAAACATAGTGCCCGGACTGCCTGGGATGCGCATGCTTACATCGAAGACGTATAATTTTTCCTTTGGCGGACCGGGCGTAATCGCGCCCTGCAGCGCGAACGGACCGATCATACCGGGCGGGTAATGCTCAGCTACCGCCGCTACGAACTTTTCGCCCACCTCATAGGCCTTTTCTATCAGTGACTCCTTGATGGTGACCGCCTGATGTCCATTTTCAATATATTGCGGGCGCACGTGCTTCAGCACTTCCGTCTGCTCGGTAGCGGTAAGGCGCAGAAGGCCGTCGATATTAGTTTGACGACGAGTATCGGTACCAAGAAGTTCCAGTTCGCCGGAAACCGGGGAGTAGAAGAAATTAAGATTCAGTTGCGGACCTAATACGAATTCTTCGATGATCGCATTTTCCAGGCCCTCTTTGTCAATTATGCCTCCGTCCAAGCGCTTCTTGGATTCAGTCAGATACTCCTCATGATTATTAACTAAGAAGAACGCCCGTTCATAACTCCGGGCCGCTTCGGCAGCTTTGACGATGACCTGGCGGTCGATATCTTTCGGGTCTTTGAACTGCCTTGGGATATTGATGCCAGCCTCTTGCAACAGGAAATATTGGTTCTTTTCTTCATCGCGCTCTTCCTTGCGCACCAGCACCCGGTTGCCGATAATCGGCACGGAAAAATCGTTCTCGATTCTCTTAATATTGCAATAAACCCAGAAGTAGCGGCTATGGACGAATACTACGTTTAATTCCCGCAGTTGTTTTTGTATTTCAGGCTTAGCAACATCGGCGAATTCATCGACGAGAATTATATGGTCGACACAGCCTTTATCGCCGCGGGTCTTGTAATATTTTAAGAAAGTCCGCGCACGGTTCTTTTGTGCCACTACGACAGTCTCGAAACCTTCGGTCTTCGCACCCCGGCAGATATCCAGCGCGCTGTGGCCTCCTAACGTCCCAATACGGATATTGGCCAGGTCATAGCCTCCTAGCAGTTTGGTTTTATCAATTGCCATTTATTAAGACTTTCTCCAGCTCATCGTTTTCTATGGCCTGTTTGATCTCCCGCGCAACCCGCCTTCCCGTGCTCATAGGCTCACTATAACGCAAATCGGTGTAAGGCGAGCCGTTTATATATGGATTGGTCCCGGCAACGATACGGGCGGAGATCTCAAACACATAAAATTCCAGCTCCGGGGTGACTATGGTTTCCAGACAGAACGGGCCGATCAAACCTCCCGGTTCCAAGTTTTTTGAAACCTTGACCACGCTGTCTCCCATAGCGAAGATATCGGGCAGAAGCGACTCTCTGACCACGACCGGCAGGTTGCCCATGATGTTGTATGAGCTCTCGATGTTGAGGTCCAGTTGATCCTTGGCGCTTATCCGGCCTATCGAATCGACGTTCGTTTCATAACGCTTGTCCATGCTCATCACTTCCAGCTCGTCCGTCAAAGGCGAATAGAAATAATGTACATAAAGAGGCGCGCCGACCACGTATTGCTGGATTATATATTGCTTATCCTTATGCGGTTTTATTTTCTCGTAAAATTCTTTAGCGGTCTTGGCCAGGAAATAGCCTTTGCCTCCGCCGGCGCCGTAGAACTTGATGATGCACGGCCCGTCTATATCCTCCGGCCTGTCATAAATTTTCGGCAATGTTAAACCGGCCTGCGCCAGCCACTCACGCTGCTTGCTGCGGCTTTGTTCCCAGGGTAATATTCGTTTATTCCCGTAATACAGCAGTTTGGAATTATTCAGGGCCTGAAGATCAGTATAAGCACTGAAGAACGAACCGTGCGGCACGATTATCACATTCTCTTTTATCAACCGTTCTTCTATGGTCGAAATCTCATTGAACGAATCGACTTCTATAACTTCATCGCCTATCCTAAATGCCTTGTAGGGATGAATCTTGCCTTTTTTGGCAATGATGAGTGTCTTAAAACCTTCGTCGCGCGCACCTTTGAGAATCTGCAGGGCAGAATGGCTGCCTAGCGTTGCGATTTTATAATCCGAGGTCTTGTGCTTCATACGTTATTAATTTAAGAGTCCCTTAAATCGGATATTAAGCCAATATTATACCTGTAATCCCATTTTATTTCTATCAATAAATCAAATAAGGCGGATGTTATTATAAATCTTCAAGATGAAGTTTGAGATTAAAAACAAGAGCGGACGAGCGCGTACAGGGGTGATACATACGCCGCACGGGAAAATCGATACGCCCGCCTTCATACCTGTCGGTACCAAAGCCGATGTCAAAATGCTGGATGTCTCCGATCTGGCAAACCTTAAGGTGCCGGCGGTGCTTGCCAATACTTATCACCTCTATCTTAGGCCCGGCCCGGATCTTATCGCCAAGTTCGGCGGAGTCGGTAAGTTCATGGGTTGGAGTGGCCCGACCTTCACCGATAGCGGGGGATTCCAGGTATTTTCTCTA
>DASUOG010000002.1:0-32382 GCA_036276755.1 Saccharimonadales bacterium (SeqCode)
AAGGCAGCCGCTTACTAAAAAACGCGAAGAACTTATCCATGGTTCCGGTTTTGCGTTTTTGATCCTGCTGTTTATCTTGATAACTATTGTCGACGTCAGGCGGTTCTTTTAATGAAGAAAAAGGATCAAACGAACCCAGGCCGTAAGATTTTACAAAGTATACAAAAAAGAGAGAGGGAAAGACCGGTTGGCTGGGGGCCGGTTTCAGCGATTGTAGTAACCTTAGGTATTTATTTTGGCTCACAGATATTGGCCGGCTATCTGATAATCCAATATTTATTAATGAAGGGCGTGGGGCTTGATGACATCGATTCAACCATCACGGAATCGGTGCCTTTGCAATTCTTCTTCATCTTGTTAGCGGAAGCTGCGGCTTTAGCTCTGTTGTGGTGGTTTCTGCGCCGCCGGAAGATCACCTGGTCCCGGATCGGAATCAAAAAACCCAGTCTTGGAAATATCCTCTACGCCATACCTGCTTACGTGGTTTATTTTGCATTTTTGCTGGTGGCCTTCATATTTTTGAAGCAATTTGTTCCTGATGTCGATGTAGAACAAACCCAGCAGATTGGCTTTGAGGCTGCCAGTGGAGCACTTGCATTGTCGCTTGTATTCACTGCATTGGTGATTATGCCGGCGTTGGTAGAAGAAATTATGATCCGGGGCTTTTTGTTCGGAGGTTTAAGAAACCGGTTTAGTTTTCTCCCCGCGGCGCTTATAACCAGCATTGTTTTCGGCCTGGCGCATCTGCAACTTGGCAGCGGCACCAGTCCGTTATGGATTGCGGCTGTCGACACTTTTATATTATCGATAGTGCTTGTCTGGCTAAGGGAGAAGACTGGGAACATCTGGGCGGGCGTGGTCGTCCATCTGGCAAAGAACAGCCTGGCTTTTATGACTATTTTTATATTCACGACCGCCTAGTCTTTACAAATTATGATTTATAGGTTAAAATAATCGTCTATGCATAATCATAGAATGACCGTATTTGTTTTACCGCCAGCCCCGGTTACTCACCGGAGGCTATGTTAATTTAGACTAAATTTAAGAAAAAGAATCAGTACAAACGGCCTCCGGGCCGTTTTTTATTTGTACTGATTCTTGGAGATTTTAAATTATGGAAAAGACAAAAGAACTAATAGTAGTTAAACACGGTACTGCAGTTGTTGAAAACGATAATCAAATAGGTTTGGATCAGTCTAAAATCAATTTCCATGTAGGTCAGCATATGAGACTTCGTGGCGAAGGATTCCTGACTACGGAGGTGGCTTCAGGCGCGGTGGTCGAGGGACAAGAACAAGTTATACAAGAAAGGGGTGAAAATTTAGATCACTTTAGTGATGATGAGTTGGCAATTTTCGGAACAGCGCGTCAGATACAGCACTGGGAAAGGGCTGGGCGGCCTTATAAGCTATCGATTGGTCAAGTTCTTGCGACGCACAAACAAATAGACGATAACATTGAGCCGAATTCCGTAGGTGCGTTTATGGTACAACAAATCCTTAATCTTACCTGGGATAAATCCTTAATAGTTTCTAATGAAAACCATGCTGCTGCTCTTGTTGAGATGGAGCCGTACTATAGAGGCCGGGATGCACAAAAGCATGAAGAGCATAATGGACCTGATGGTGAAGCTGACAATGACTGGCTAGCGGCTCATTTGGCTATTGCCGCAGGGGCTACCGCACTGCTTTTACTGACTAGCGTAGACGGTTTTAAGTTAAACAGGAAGATAAAAAGAGAAATAAGTTTGACAGATATTGACGTTATGCTTGAACATTGTGGCATTGGAAGCTATACCGGAAGCGGGGGTATGGAAAGTAAACTACTAGCAGCTAAAAGAGCAGCTGAAGCCGGTATCCAAGTTGTTATCGGCAATGCGTTTACTGACGTTCGGCGTTTGCTTGAAGGCACGGCCGGTACTAGAGTGGTACAATAGACGGGATTTATGAGATACTCTGATCTATTCACCAAAACTATCAAAGAAATACCGGCAGATGAAGCGGCAAGAAACGCACAGCTGTTGATTCAAGCCGGATTCATTCACAAAGAAATGGCCGGCGTATATTCTTATTTACCGCTCGGCAAGAAAGTTCTTGATAATATCTCCCAAATCGTCCGTGAAGAAATGAATGCTATAGGAGGTGTTGAGATAGAGTTGAGCATTCTTCAAAACAAAGACATCTGGGAAAAAACGGACAGGTGGGATGATGAAAAAGTTGACAACTGGTTCAAAACGAAACTAAAGAGCGGAACTGAGCTGGGAATCAGCCTAACCAACGAAGAGCAATTAGCAAATGCCTTGCGGGCTTTTGTAAGCTCCTATAAAGACTTACCTGTTTACATTTATCAGATACAAAAGAAATTTAGAAATGAGCTGAGGGCCAAGAGCGGTCTAATGCGCGGGCGGGAGTTTCTGATGAAAGATTTGTATTCATTCTCTCGTAATCAACAGGAACATGATGAATTCTATGAAAAGGCCATAGAAGCCTATATGAAGATTTATAAGCGTCTCGGTATCAGCGGAGCCACTTATCGCACTTATGCCAGTGGCGGAATTTTCAGCAAGTACAGCGATGAATTCCAGACTCTAAGTGAAGTCGGCGAAGACACTATTTATATCGATGAAGCCCAACGGATAGCTATAAATAAAGAAGTTTTTAACGACGAAGTACTGGGCGAACTGGGTCTAAGTGAGAGTGAGTTGGTAGAGAAAAAAGCCGTGGAAGTGGGCAATATCTTTTCGCTTGGCACAAAATATGCTGACGCGCTTGATGTTTTTTATACCGATGAAAAAGGCAACCGCAAATCTATTATTATGGGCAGTTACGGATTTGGTATTAGCCGTATGATGGGTCTGCTTGCAGAACATTTTGCTGACGATAAGGGCCTGATTTGGCCTGAGGAAGTATCGCCCTTCGAAGTTTATTTAGCATTGCTTGAAAGAGATAAAAAAACTGCAGGAAAAGCTGAAGAACTTTACCATAAACTGCAGGAAAAAGGTGTAGCGGTTTTGTTTGACGACCGCGATGTTCGTGCAGGAGAAAAATTCGCCGATGCCGATTTAATCGGACTGCCCTTTAGGGTAGTAGTCAGTGAAAAATCACTGAAAGCAGGCGGAGTGGAATTCAAAAAGCGAACTTCAAAAGAGACAGAAATCTTAACCCCAGATGAGTTGGTCAAGAGACTGACTTCAAGTTAAATATCAAGTCTTGCAAATTGCCTAACGATAGGTATAATCAATGGCATCATTTCCTTGTATTTGTATGGTCGAGGAAAGGAGGAATAAATGAAAAAACGTTTTTCTATGACCAAAGCAGGTATCAGCGAACTTAAGGCAGAACTAGAAAGTCTGGTTGCCCGACGTAGTGAAATCGCCGAAGCCATCAAAACTGCCCGCGAGCAGGGAGACCTGAGTGAAAACGCCGAATATCATTCCGCGAAAGAAGATCAGGAACGTACAGAGACGCGTATCGCCGAGCTTGAACATATTTTGGCTAATACGGAAGTTATAAACAAGCCGAGAAGCGGCAATAAAGTCCAGCTAGGAAGTATCGTCAAATTGAAGAGCAAGACTGGCAAAGGCAAGGTGTTCCAAGTGGTAGGTACGGTTGAAGCTGACCCGTTGGAAGGCAAAATATCCGACGAATCACCGCTCGGCCAGGCGCTGTTGAACAGACAAGTGGGCGATTCCGTGGATATAACGACCCCCAGTGACACTACGAGCTATAAAGTTACCAGCATAAGCTGATAGGTTACCTGATCACCTTGTTATCCCTTGCGAGGGCTTGTATCGTATAATTGAACGAATGGCGACACTAAAAGAATTACGCGACGAACGGCTGAGAAAGTTAAAAGAGTTAAAAAAACTCGGGGTTAACCCTTATCCTGCCAACTCCAGTCGTTCTCACGGCGCCGGAGAAATAATCCCAGGCTTTTCCGCTCTAGCGGGCAAGGAAGTGACCGTGGCCGGACGTATCATAAATATCCGCAAATTCGGCAAGATAGGATTTTTCGTGCTCCGCGACGCAAGCGGCGAAATCCAGCTTTTTCTTAAGCACGATAACTTCGTCAAACCGGATTATGATAATAGCGGGATAGGTTATGAAGAAATCAACCTTCTCGACCCCGGTGACTTTATAGAAGCCGCCGGCAAAGTCATAAAGACTCAGACCGGTGAAATTTCGGTTGAGGTTGAGAAGCTGCGCATTCTGACAAAATCCTTACGTCCTCTGCCGACCGAGCAAGATGGTTTTAAGAGCAAGGAAGAACGGCTTCGGCGGCGTTATGTAGACACCAATGTGAATAAAAACGTATACGAGCGTTACAAGCGGCGCAGTAAATTCTGGCAGACTACCCGGAATTTTCTAAACGATAGAGGATTTATAGAGATGAATACCCCGGTGTTAGAACATACCACCGGTGGGGCCGATGCCAAACCGTTCCAGACCCATATGGACGCTCTTGACCAGGATTTTTACCTTAGGATCAGCCACGAATTGCCGCTAAAGCGGCTGATAGGCGGCGGGTATGAAAAGGTTTATGACATCGGCCCGCGGTTTCGTAATGAGAATTATTCCGATGAACACTTGCCGGAACATATCGCAATGGAGTGGTATTGGGCTTATGCCGATTGGCAAGACGGTATGATTATGATGGAAGATATGTTCAAGACGGTTCTGTCAGAGACTTTTGGTACGCTGAAGTTCACGTTGAACGGTAAAAAGATAGACATGGCAAAAAAATGGGAAAAATGGGACTATGCAGAGGTCATTAAAAAACATTACGGCTTGGATGCTTTTCACTGTAGCCTGGAAGAAGTTAAGCAGCAGCTCAAAAAGCATGGTCTTGAGGTAGAAAAAAGTGAGAATAAATCCCGGGGTATCGACAAGTTATGGAAACGGGTAAGGTCGCAGGTAACCGATCCCATCTGGTTAATTAATACACCCGTATTTATTTCCCCCTTGAGCAAGGCGGACAGCAAAGACCCGCGGTATGTACAAAGATTCCAAGCTGTCATCGCCGGCAGCGAACTTTGCAATGGATGGAGCGAACTTAATGACCCTATAGATCAACTCGAGCGTTTTAAGCAGCAACAGAAAATGCGTGATGCCGGTGATGAAGAAGCCCAAATGCTCGATATCGATTACATTGAGATGCTTGAGTATGGAATGCCGCCGGTCTGCGGCCTAGGGTATTCCGAACGTGTATTTTGGACTTTCGAAGGTGTATCGGCACGCGAAGGGGTGCCTTTTCCCCAGCTGCGCCGGGAGATAGACGAAACTACGAAGATCATTTACCCCGAGTTATTCAATGAGACTTGAGAAGTGACATAAACCGTTTGCGGAATTTTTCTAATTTTGGGTTAATAACAACTTGGCAATAGGGTTGGGCAGGGTTGTTTTTATAGAAATTCTGATGATAATTTTCAGCCGGCCAGAATTTTTCCAATTTAGTTATTTCAGTGACTATCGGTTTATCCCATAAAGTCGGGGCAAAGTTTTTGGTAACGTCTTCGGCAGTTTTTCTTTGTTCTTCACTTATATAGAATATTACTGAACGGTATTGTTCGCCGACATCATTGCCTTGCCGGTTCAGGGTGGTCGGATCATGAACATAGTAGAAAATTTGCAGTAATTCCTTATAGCTAATGATTTTTGGATCAAAGGTTATTTCAACAGCCTCAGCGTGGCCGCTACCAGTAATTTCTTCGTACTTTGGATCATTAGTATGACCGCCACTATAGCCGGAGACCACTTTGTTAACGCCCTTGACCTCTTGGAATACGGCCTCAACGCACCAAAAACATCCTCCTGCGAGCGTGGCTTTCTGCATAACTTAAGTATAGCAATGTCTGCTTAAGGTCTAAACTGTGGTATAGTATTTCTCAAAGATAAACGAGGGAGATTCTCAATATGGCAAGGACTGCCAAAAAACCATCTGCAAGTAAATCGAAGTCAAAAGCTGCGACTAGTAAAAAAGTTGTAAAAACCGCCGCCGCCGCGAACAAAGGTTCCAGCCAAGGCATGGTAACGCTTCAAAAACTTTATAAATTCAACCTGTTTTCAGCCGCCGCGAATTTGATATTCGCCGTATTAAGCATCCTGTTCGTTTCTAAAAATACCGTTGATTTCACTTTGGCACATGCTGTCAAAGATGAAATTGCCAGCACCTCGGATACGGTGCTCGGGCCGGCCTATACCACGCTGGCGACAGTCGAAATTCGCTATCTGATGGCGGTTATCTTCCTCTTGGGTGCGTTCTTTTCATTGCTTTTGGCTACTAAATTACGCAAGGTTTACGAATCCGGAGTCAAAAATTCGACCTCCGGTGTTCGCTGGCTGCTAACCGGAATAACCTTTGCATTAATTTTAGAGCTTGTCAGTGTCCTCGGTGGTGTGAGTGATGTGTTTACCCTGAAATTAATAGCCGGTCTTATCCTCGCCACATCTATACTAGCCTGGCTGGCCGAGCGGGAAAACAAAGGCTCGAAAAATAATTTCTACGCTTTTGCTCTAAGCGTGTTTACTGGGTTCATCGCCTGGCTGCCGCTGGCTGGCAGTCTGATCGGAACTGCATTATACGGTGATACGGCATTCGACTGGCATGTGTATGCTTTGGCAGTGCTGGTGTTGTTTGGTTTTACCAGCATAGGTTTGAGCCAGTATCGGCAAGTGCGTGACGGCATATCAGCCAAAGGCTATTTGCAGCTGGAAGGCAAATACGTATCTAGTGACTTCCTTATTAAACTCGCTGTCTTCGCCGTATTGTTGTTGGCATTGCACAAGTAATTCATGCGCCTGCACAGGTTCTATACCGGTTCAGGTATAAAACTCCAAAAAGACTTCTGGCTGCATGAGACGAGCCTGCTCTGGCAATGGAACAAGGTTCTCAGATATCGTTCGGGTCAGGAAATAATCCTGTTCGACGGACAGCGCCGGGAACGGCTTTATAAAATAGCGGAACTTTCCAAAAATGAAGCTCATCTGCAGTTGATTACCGATCTGGATTTAAAACTGCCCAAGCAGCATGTTTATTTATTTTGGAGTCTGCTCAAAAAAGAAAACAATGAATACATAATTCAAAAATGTACGGAAATAGGCGTATCAAACTTTGTACCACTAATCAGCGAGCGGACGATAAAAAAAGATTTTAATCTGAAGCGGGCCGAGCGGATCACGATTGAGGCCAGCGAGCAATGCGGTCGGGGCAACTTACCGGTTATCAGAGAGCCTGTCCATCTGGAGAAAGCAGTAGACGAATACAAAGAAAAATTGCAATTACTGGTCTGCCACACCGGAGGGAAAGCCGATTATCAACTCACAGATGATAAAAAACCGGGCATATTGATAGGTCCGGAAGGTGGCTGGAGCGAAGCTGAGCAAAAATTGTTTTCAGAATTGAAATTAGCCACGCTCGGGCTTGGTGATTTTACGCTCCGGGCGGAAACCGCCGCGATTGTCGCCGGTAGTAAATTCTTGTAAGCTTAGTACTAACATGAGTTTCGGAGTAATTGGCTACGGTTCGTTCGGCAAACTACTCGCTGATATCTTAGGCGAGTTTGGTGAAGTTGCCGTCTATAGCAGGCGGGATATCAAGAAACCGGTGGGAACCGGCTTCAATATAGTCAACTTAAAAGAGGCAGCTTCAAAGGACGTGGTTATCTTGGCGGTAGGCCTGGAGGATCTCGATGATACAAGCCGTAAACTTGCCGGAATGGTGTCCCCTGAGACAATCGTAGTCGATGTAAGCTCGGTCAAACTAAAGCCTACGGAGATTTTGCAGAAAAACTTAGGCGGCAAATGCAAGATATTGGCGACACATCCTCTGTTCGGTCCGCAGACCGTAGATAAACATTCCCTCGCCGGCCGGTCTATAGTGGTTTGTTCTTATGATGCTCCCGATAAGCCCGAAGTCATGGATTTTTTAAAAAACAAGCTGGAATTGAAAGTGATTGAAATGTCCGCCGAAGATCATGATCGTGAGATGGCTTGGGTACATGGTCTTACTTTTTTTGTCGGCCGGGGGTTACTCAAGCTCAATCCGCCGAGAAGCGAATTATCCACCGGTTATTATCAGAAACTTCTGGACTTAGTTGAGTTGGAGAACAAACACAGTATAGAATTATTTAATACGGTTCAAAAGGGTAATCCCTTTGCCGGCAAGATCAGGCGCGAACTGCTCGATCAGCTTGAAAGCATCGATGCGCAGATAAAAGGCGGATAAATATGGAAGAAATAAACGACATCAGAAAAAACATCGATGATATCGACAAGAAAATTCTGGATTTGCTTAATCAAAGAGCAAAGTGGGCGCTTAAGATTAAAAAAACCACGCTGGGTAAAACACCTATCCGCCCGGAAAGAGAGAGTAGCATCGTACGTGAGTTAGCCCAGACGAATCCCGGTCCGTTGCCGCCCGAGGCAGTCAGGGAGATATTTACGGCAATAATCGCATCCTTCCGTGATTCCATGCAGCTTGAAAAGCCCGTTAAAGTAAGCTTCCTCGGCCCAAAAGGCAGTTACAGTGAAGAAGCGGCGGTTAAACTTTTCGGCGGAACCATAACCGTCCAGCCGGAAGAGACGATCCAAGATGTCGTCCGATCGGTTGAAAACGGTTCGGCTAATCTTGCGGTAGTACCGATTGAAAATTCCAGCGAAGGGGCGGTGATTGAAACGCACAGGTTACTTTTCTCGACGGATGCCAAGATAGTCGCGGAAATAAGTCTGCCGATTATCCATTGTCTGCTTGCAAACACTTCCGAGCTTGAAAGGATAACGACCGTTTACGCGCATCCCCAGGCACTCGGCCAGTGCCGCAATTGGCTGGCGACCCATCTGGCAGGCGCCAAACAAGTGCCTTGTTCCAGCAATTCCGCAGCGGCCGAACTAGCTGCCAAAGAAAAGTCAGCGGCGGCGGTTGCCGGCCGCAAAGCCGGCGAAATTTACGGCCTAAAAATCGTCGAATCCGGGATCAATGATCAGCCGGGCAATGAAACCAGATTCCTGGCTTTAGGCGGTTTGGAAACTCAACCAACAGGGCATGACAAAACTTCGATGATTATAGTCTTAAACGATAACCCAGGCGCGCTTCATCGTGTCTTAGGCATTTTGGCTAATGCCGGAATAAACATGACTAGACTCGAATCCCAGCCTTACAAAAAGGACCAGTATGCCTTTTACATAGATTTCGTCGGCCACATCAAAGACGAGCAAGTGGCCGAAGCCGTAAAGAAGATAGATCAGGATACCAGGATATGCCAGATACTCGGTTCTTATCCTGCGGAAGTAGGCAGATAATGCCCCGGTTCAAACCTTACCCTTATGCGTTTATCCGGGGTAAGATCGTTCCGACTGAAAAGGCACAGATCTCCATAATGACCAACAGCCTGCATTACGGCGTCGGAGCTTACGGCGGGCTGAAGGCTTATGAGACTGAGGACGGTGTAGAAATCTTCAGACTGGAAGATCATCTAAAAAGACTGGAAGATAGCGTAAAGATTCTTAAATTTCCGTTCAAGTTTGATGCTCAAGCGGTCAAAAAGACAATTATCGAGCTGGTAGGGAAAAACAAATTGAGCGGGACGTCATATATCAGGCCACTGGTCTACAGGTCGGACACCATGTTGTCACCGGATATCGCCGGCGAATACGATCTGGCTATCTATATCATGCATATGCCGGAATATTTCACTGCCGGTGCTGGCATAGACGTTTGTGTGTCAAATTGGCAAAGAAACAGCGACAATACCATACCGCCCCGCACTAAGGCTACGGGCGGATATATCAATTCCGCGCTGGCCATCAATGATGCTCATGAGGCCGGCTATGACTCGGCGATCATGTTGGATAAGAACGGCCATGTCAGCGAAGGGGCTGTGATGAATATCTTTTTGGTCAAGGACGGGAAGCTTATAACTCCCTCACCGGATAGCGACATACTCGAGGGTATCACCAGAAAGACCATCATCGAATTGGCCGAGGAAATGAGTTTAACACTCATAGAACGGCAGGTAGACAGAAGTGAGTTGTACGGCGCAGACGAAGTATTCTTTACCGGCACAGCGGCGAATGTTACCTGGTGCAGGTCCATAGACAAGACCGAAATCAGCAAAGACATCGGTCCGGTTACGGCTAAGCTTACGGCGGCTTTCGTCGATCTGGCGAAAACCCACCCGCAGTATTTTACAAAAATCAGCTAAAGCCGGCAGCCGAATCTTATAATCAACGGTTCCTAGGGATTCCCCGGCGCTTTAATAGTTCTGCCTACAACTTTATGTCCTAATACTGCGTTGCTTTTACCTCTTGTATGGCTGCGCACGAAGGTTTCGTTAGGACCTAGTTCAATATTGTGAAGTTTAGCTTGTTCGACGGCGGCCGGTGAAGCGCTCCAGCCTCTTGGAAGGTCGCGCACGAACCATTCTACACCATGCTCTCTGACACTACGCTTCGGTTTAGTTGACTGCTCTTCTTCTTGATCCAGGAGTTTAGTACGGTGTTTTAAACGAGGTAAGAGCAGCTGGAGCACGGGGTCGTAATTTTTTCTCTGGGACTCTGTCATTGAGCTAACGGTTTGCATTCTTGCTTCGTCGACTACCTTAGCCGGTACTACCAGATCATGAAAATTAGCTATAAGTTCAGCTTGGATCGACTCATAAACTCCTGGCATGTCCTCGAGCACCGGTCTTAGTGGTGCCATCCCTTGCGAATCAAGGTAAAGCTCACCAGTCTTGTAGAGAAAAATTTGCATATCAGGCTGCATTTCTTCTATGGCTCCCCCTGCCATTACCAGGTTGGCAGTAGATGAAAACTTAATCTCTTTGCGCTCGACTTTTAAATTACTAAAATCTGTCTTAGGAGTGTGGATGATAACGGCGAGTTGTTCATTGGACAAAGCGCTTCGATTTTTATTAAGATGGAGTAATTTATTAAAATCAGCTCCATCATAAAATACCCAGGAGCCGCCGATAGAAGCGGCGGTATAAGCCGGCTTGACGCCATATTTGCGTTGTTTCATAGTTTCCGCCATGAAACTTGATATGTCGTCCTGTATCTCGACAGCTCCTCCATATTCCTCTACGGATTCTTGGCTTGCAGGCTTAAATTGTTCCGCCGTTTTTCTGGCTACATAACGGGCATGAATATCATTGCCGATGATCTGTAATTTTGGTTCGAACCAGGAGAAAAAAGCATCCCTTTGACTTAGGCCCTGCAAAGTATCTACCACGTTATTAAGTATGCGGAAAGATTTATCGTTTGGCTCTATATGATCGACCAAGGCAGCGCGTGCGAACAATAGAATCGCGTGTTCGTTTGCCATTGAAGCCTGATGATCCTTGCCCTTAAGGCCAATTTTTAACTTGTCCACCTCAAAACAAACATTAAGATAACCGGTCAAGATTCTTCTGGGGTTAGTAGATTGCGCTGTGATTACGTCAGCCAGGGCAACCCCTGCCTCCAATGCTTTTTCCGGAATTTCATCGCCATTGGCTTCCAGTGCTGATTGAACTGACTCAAAGAGCTCGGTGCCCGGCCGCATGTCTAAGTTATCCGAAACAATTCTTTCGGCTAATCCATCTTCCAAATAGCCGTAATTATCACCACTTTCAACAACTACTCTTGCCAGAGCATTATAAACGCCAACCAAGTCGTCACTATGCGGCAACTGTTTTTCATAAGGTGCCAGCTCGGTCCGAACAGCTTGTTGATCCATTATTAAATTATAACATATAATAATTAAATGGTCAAAATACAAGTATCATGAAAACTTTGTCCCTGCCAGGTTAGAATATATACTTACATATAATGGCTTATAATCGCAGAACGGCTCCATATAGACCGGGGCAAAAAGAAGCTTTTAAAATATCGCGTAGCAAGATAGAGCTGTACATGCAATGCCCGCGTTGTTTTTGGTTGGATGCGCGTCTTAAACTGCGGCGGCCAAGCGGGCCGCCGTTTCGGATCAATACCGCGATCGACGAGCTGCTTAAGAAGGAATTCGACGGCTACCGCTTGAAAAAAAAGCCGCACCCGATAATGAAGGAATTCGGCGTGGCAGCCACGCCGTTCGCGCATGACGAGCTTGACAACTGGCGCCAAAATTTCGTCGGAGTCCAGCACTTGCACGAAGATTCTAATTTTTTGGTGACCGGCGCGATCGATGATGTATGGGGAAATGAGTATGACGAGCTGTTCGTGGTCGATTATAAAGCGACCGCGAAACAGGCTGATGTGACGATAGATGCGGACTGGCAGATAGCCTATAAGCGCCAGATGGAAGTTTACCAGTGGCTGCTGCGGCAAAATGGCTTCAAAGTAAACGATACCGGGTATTTCGTCTATGCCAACGGCCGGCTGGACCTGGATGGTTTTTATAACAAGGTGGAATTTAAAACCAAAATCATTCCATATAAAGGAGATGATTCCTGGGTAGATAAAACACTGATGAAAATGAAAAAATCTCTGGAAGGCGGCATGCCGGCAGTCGGTAAAGCGGCTATGGGCGGACCGTGCGATTTTTGCGAATATGCCCGCAACCGAACTGAATTAACCCTTTCTCACATACGTTCGTCACAAAATAAGACATAGTATTTTAGGCAGCTGAATCATCGGTTGAGCGCTTGCTGCTACCTCTTTGTACTATTAGGTCCACTGCTTGCGAATACATCATATCGTGGACACTTTGCAAAGCGTCCCATACTTTTACATCCAGCGCGGCCAGCTCTTTGATTTTTTCACCATGATGCTCACCATAATGGTACTCTTCTTGGTCCGCCGATATGATTCTAAGCGACCTTGAACCGTTCTGATGGACGCCTGCAACCAAGTAGGGTATAGCTTGTTCAGGCAGCCTTTCAGAGATTGCTCCGAGTGCATCGCTATATTCTAAAATCGGCTGGACTACGAATAACCCTGTAGTAAAGCCCGCCTTTTTCTGCGCCAGCTGACGTATCTTGTCAGCCGGCATGGATTTTTTATCACTTTTTTGAGTAGCTTCAATCTCACTTTGTTCGGATTCACTGCTCGAAGCCATGAGCTTGCCGACGAATACCCCTTTTTGCCAGCCTGACTCAATAAGCTGGTCTAGTTCTTCCGAGACGCCGTGGAGCCGGGGCAGATGAAGTACATGAGACGGGTCGTCCGACTCACCTTGCTCTAACGCGTACACACTATAATTTGTGAACATCTCGCCATGTACCATTTCGTCGCCTACCAGATGGTATTGAGGATCGCTCTCTACAAGATTAAACTTAAGTATTCCGTTTGTGCCGGTCACCAAAATCTCCGAATGTTATTGGTAAGCAATAAAATAACATAAATTAGTCAATTAGACAAAGTTAGATTATAAGAATAATTTATGCTTTGCCCGGTAAATATATATAATAACTCTCATGTTGGATATTCAGTTCATTAGAGACAACGCCAAGCTGGTCAAGGACAAGGCCAGACAAAAAAACATCGATGTAGATATAGAGGAGCTGCTTAAACGCGACGAGTCGAGGCGCGGCTTGCTAAAACAGGCCGAAGATCTTCGCCGGCAACGCAACGAGCTCTCTGCAAAGAACAAAGGCCAGAAGCCCGACGGGGAAACAATCAAAAAAGGCAAAGAGCTTAGGGAAAAAATAGACAAGTTAGAATCCGCGCTTTTGGAACTCGAAGCATCTTATCAGACACTTTTGCGGGACGTGCCGAACATTTTTCCCGATGATACGCCGGTCGGTGACGAAGGATCCAACCAAGAAATAAGTAAGCACGGTACGGCCGATAAAAAACATGTCAAAGACCATTTAAGCTGGGGCGAAGAGAAAGGCTACATAGATTTTGAGCGTGGTGCCAAAGTCGCTGGCAATAAGTTCTACTACATCAAAGGAGCATTGGTTGAACTGGAAATGGCATGCATGCAACTGGCAATGAATATAGCTTTGAAACATGGTTTTTCACCGATGACAGTACCTCACTTGGTCAATGAAAAGACTATCAACGGTACCGGCTTTTCACCGCGTGGCGAGGAAGACCAGATCTATAAAATTGAGGGCGAGGACCTGAACCTGATAGCGACTTCCGAAATCCCGATTACCGGCTATCATTCCGGGGAGATATTGGACAAGCAAAACCTGCCCCTGTTGTATGCGGGCATAAGCCCGGCTTATCGCAAAGAAGCCGGAGCTTACGGCAAGCACAGCAAAGGCCTGTTCCGCGTACATCAGTTCAACAAGGTGGAGCTATATATCTTCTGCGAACCTATTGAGAGCGAGAAATGGCATCAGAAACTGGTAGAAATAGAAGAGGAACTTTGCAAATCACTCGAAATACCTTACCGGTTAGTACGGATTGCCAGTGGCGATCTGGGCGCGCCGGCGTACAAGAAATACGATATCGAATACTGGAGCCCGGTGGAAAATGCATACCGCGAACTGATGAGCTGTTCGAACGTCACGGATTATCAGGCGCGCCGCTTGAATGTCCGTTACCGTGATGAGGCTAATAAACTGCAGTTTGTCCACACGCTCAATGCTACGGCTATGGCGTTCAGCCGTACGGCTATCGCGCTGATTGAAAACCACCAGGATGAGGAGGGACAGGTTAAAGTGCCGAAAGCTCTCCAAAAATATATGGGGGAGAAAACCAAGATATGATTAATAACATCCAAATGGCCGGTGTGCATACCAAGCTGACGGCCGAAGAAGAAGCCTACATAGTCAAAAAAATCGGACCGATGGACAAATACATCCCGCGAAAAATCCGTGCTGTCGCCAAAGCGGAAGTCAAACTCATACAACAAAGGGCCAAAGACAAAGCCCGTTTTACCTGCGAAATCATAGTCCATCTGCCGCAAGGTTTCGTCAGTGTGCACGAACGGGCTACGACCACCCTGGCCGCCATCGATCTGGCCGAAGATAAGTTGAAGGTACAGCTTAGGAAGTACAAAGGCAAGCACGCCGGTCCACAGATCCACCGCCGGCTGGTAGCCAGATTCGTCCGTTCCAAAAAAGCTTAAAAACCTTTAGATTTATCTGCACGTTCTGCGTTACAATATAAGCTGGTATTTTGAAAGTTTAGGGAGAAAACCAATAGATATATGAAAAAAGTTCTGAAACGCGTGTTCGGAGACCCACAGGTCAAGGCGGTGAAGAGGCTGACAAAACGCGTTGCCCAAGTGAACAAGCTGGAGGATAAATACAAGAAACTATCCGATGCCAAACTAAGCGCGCAGACCGGTGTACTTAAAAAACGGCTTGAGAAAGAATCGCTGGACGATATCTTACCGGACGCTTTCGCGGTTGTGCGCGAAACAGCCCGCCGGACGCTCGGCCAGCGGCATTTCGATGTCCAAATAGTCGGTGGCATGGGCCTTCATATGGGAGCGGTCACCGAGATGAAAACGGGTGAAGGAAAGACCCTGGTCGCCACCGCGCCGGTATATCTCAATGCTTTGACCGGCAAGGGCGTACATGTGGTTACCGTAAATGAATATCTAGCCCAGCGCGATGCCGGCTGGATGGCGCAGATATATGACTTTCTGGGCCTGTCGATCGGGGTAATAATAGCCGATAATTCATTTCTTTATGATCCTAAATATACCAACCAGGACCATCATGACGTACGGATGCGACACCTGAAACCATGTACCCGACAGGAGGCTTACCAGGCCGATATAACTTACGGCACCAACAACGAATTCGGTTTTGATTATCTGCGCGATAACATGGTTCGCGAGGAAAGCCAACTTCGTCAGCGGGAACTTAACTTTGCGATCGTCGACGAGGTGGATTCCATATTGATAGACGAAGCCAGGACGCCGTTAATCATTTCCGCACCCTCCACTGCCAGCAGTACTTCCTACCAGCAGTTTGCCAAGGTTGTGCGTTCGCTGGAACGCGACAAGCATTATGACGTGGACGAAAAGATGAAGCAGGTCGCCCTAAATGACACCGGTATAGACAAGGTCGAAAAGACCTTGGGGATTGAAAACCTTTACGGCACGACTAATATCCGCACGATTTACCATTTGGACAAGGCGCTGAAGGCTCAGGGGCTGTTCAAGCGGGACAAGGATTACGTGGTTACACGTGACGGTGAAATTGTTATCGTGGATGAGTTCACCGGCCGATTATTGCCCGGCCGGCGTTATAACGAAGGTTTGCACCAGGCGATTGAGGCCAAGGAAAACGTGGAAATCAAAGAAGAATCGCAGACTCTGGCGACCATCAGTTTCCAAAATTATTTCCGCCTCTATGAGAAGCTTTCCGGAATGACCGGTACGGCTCTGACCGAAGCTGAAGAATTCCATATGATATACAAACTTGAAGTCCTAGAAATACCGCCGAACAAAAAAGTAGTCCGAACCGACCACCCGGACCGGATTTATAAGACCGAAAAAGCCAAGTTCAAGGCCATAATCAAGAGAATTAAGGAACTGCACGAGAAAGGCCAGCCGGTGCTTATCGGTACCGCTTCGATAGAGAAGAACGAACTGCTTACCGCATTGCTCAAAAAGGCCGGTCTGCCACACGAAGTATTGAATGCCAAGAACAACGAGCGGGAAGCCGCGATTATCGCCGGAGCTGGTAATGCCGGTGCCATAACTCTTGCCACCAACATAGCCGGACGCGGTACGGACATAGTATTGGACGAGGAGGCTAAAAAAGCCGGCGGATTGTTCGTGCTCGGTAGCGAAAGGCATGAGGCTCGGCGCATCGACAATCAGCTGAGAGGCCGTTCCGGACGCCAGGGCGACCCCGGCGCAAGCCAGTTCTACGTATCCTGCGAGGATGACCTGATGCGCGTTTTCGGCGGCGACAAGATCTTGCGGGTCATGGATAAGCTGAAAGTGGATGAAGATACGCCGATTGAAAACCGGATGATCAGCAGGAGTCTGGAAGGCGCGCAAAAGAAGGTCGAAGGCTTCAACTTCGATGCGCGCAAAAATGTGGTCAAGTATGACGACGTAATGAACCGCCACCGCAAAGCCACTTACATGATGCGCGGCGAAATTCTGCGACAGGCCGACATCAGTAAGCGCATCAAGGAATTCATCAGTTCGGAAATCAAGGATATGGCTAATTCACCACTGGCGACGACCGATAAATTCGAGGATTTTCTAAAGGAAGTCTTTCCGCTGGAAGAAGACGTATTGGACAAGTTGTTCGATCAACCGGCCGATAAGTTCGAAGCCGCTCTGGCCAGAGAAGTCAACAAGCTGTATAAGGAGCAGGAAGAAAGATTCGGTGCTGACATCCTGCGCAAGATAGAACGCGATATCTACTTGCAGATCCTGGACAATTTTTGGATGCAGCATTTGGAAAGTATGGAGCACCTGCGTGAAGGCATCCACTGGATGGGCGTCGGCCAGAAGGATCCGCTGGTTGAATACCGCAAACAATCCCAGAGATTATTCGAGGAAATGCAGTTGAATCTGCGACACGATGTCATCAGGGCGTTGATGCACGCGCGGCCGATCGATATGAACGAAGGCCCGGTCGAGACCGATCTGACCAGAGCCGCCAGAGGCTCAGTCGACAATGCCGACAGGATAACGGATGATCTGAAGGAGTTCAAGGAGAAGGACTTCGTCAGTAAAGATACCGCCGATGAACAAGAACGAAAGGCCCACAACAAGTTGCGCAAGGCCCGTAAAGCCGAACGCCAGCGCAAGAAAAAAGCCAAAAGGAAACAAAAGAAAAAATGATCCGCTCATGTTTAACAGGTTTCTGTGGGATATACTCGGTCTTTAGGCAGAATGAAACATAGAGTAACCGAACTGAAACTGAATAACGGCGCGCGAGGACTTTTGATCCATGTCCCTGATGCGTCGGTCATGTCGTTTCATATAAGCTTTCGGGCTGGGGACTATCTGGCACCGGAGGATAAATGGGAAACACCGCACCTGATGGAGCATCTTATACTCGATGCCAACGAAGAATTTCCGCGCGGCCGTGACTTTCAAGCCGAATTCGAACGCAACGGAGCATATTCCAATGCCAGCACAGGAACCCATAACATCACTTACGAAGCCGAATGTGCGGATTTCGAATGGCAGCGCATCTTGCAGTGCATGGTACTTTCCATTACCAAACCGTTGTTTTTGCGCGAGGAATTTCATGCCGAGGTAGGTAATGTCCGCGAGGAACTCGTCTCGCGTTCAAACAGCCATTTCCAGCAGTTGTCATTGGCGCTCAGGGGTGCCTACGGACTTCGGGCCGCTACTTATCAAAAACGGTTGCAGCTTGTAAATAACGTTACGCTCGAAGATATAGTCAACCATTACAAAGATACGCACTACGCGAGTAATATGCGATTCGTAATCGCCGGCAAATTCAACCCCACTCGGCGGGCCAAAGTCAGGGCCATACTTGGAGACATAACTCTTCCGAAAGGCAACAGCCGCAAAAAACTGCCCACTGAAAAGCCCAAGGGCCTAAAACAGCCGCTTTATATCCCGAACGATACCGTCGACAATCTTTATTTTTACTTCGATACATTCATGAAACGACGGATGAACGACAGCGAGTTGCACGCGATGAGTCTGATCAACTCCATGCTTACTGAGACGCTGCATTCGCAAATACTGGGTACCGCACGGGAAAAAGGCCTGGTTTACAGTATGAGTTCTAACATCAGTTATGACACCTCTTATACTAATTGGTGGTTCGGGGCCCAGGTCCAGCCGAAGAATGCCAAAGGCTTGTTCGACATTATAATTACCGAACTTCAGAAGGTCTTCGACGGCAAGATCAGCGCCGCTGACCTAAAGGCCGCCAAGCAGTATAGGCTTGGCCGTTTTCAGCGCAGTGCGCAAACGGTGTCAGGCATCGCGGCCGGTTATATGTGGCGTTATTTTTTCGAAGATGTAGTCGAGGATTACCTCGGTACGCCGAAGCACATCCGGGCGGTTACCAAAAACCAGATAGTCGAAGGCGCCAGGGAGCTTTTTGCCGAAAAGAACTGGGGTCTGGGCGTGCTGGGCCGCAACGACCGCCGGCCGGCCAACCGGCTAGCCAGGCAGCTTAGCGTCCTTTGGTGAAGCCGGGAGGGTATATTATAGGTGGAGACTATATTGGATTTTTATGGATCAAGGCGAGATAAAATTACTGGTTAAAGAAATAAATGAAGCACTTCGGGCTATCGATATAGATAAACTCAAAAAACAACATGATGAGCTAAAAACTGCCAGCGAAAAACCCGGATTTTGGGACGATAACCAGCAGGCTTCAAAGACGATGCAAAAGATTGCCGCGCTGGATGAGAAGATCAATGTCTGGCAAAGTCTGGCCATAGAAGGCAAAGAATTGCTCGAATTAAGTGAGCTGGGCGATAACTCGCTGGAATCCGAAATCAAGAAGCAGTTCGATATTCTTGAAAAACGCTACCGGCGCATGCACCTCCAGCTGGCATATTCCGGCCCCCATGACGAAAGCGATGCTCTTCTTAGCATCCATGCCGGCGCCGGCGGGGTTGATGCCCAGGATTGGGCCGCGATGTTGCTTCGGATGTATTTGCGCTGGGCCGAGAAAAGCGGCTTTAAGACCAGGGTTTTAGAAGAATCAGCCGGTGAAGAGGCCGGGTTGAAAAGCGTCAGCTTGGAGATAAAAGGCGAGCTGGCATACGGCAAGCTCAAAGGGGAGCATGGCGTACACCGGCTGGTCCGGCTCAGTCCGTTCAACGCCGATAACCTGCGCCAAACCAGCTTTGCCAAGGTAGAAGTATTACCGGAAATAGACGAGCCGAAGGCCGTGCCGCTTGAAGATAAGGATCTGAAAGTAGATGTCTTCCGCGCCGGCGGGCATGGCGGCCAGAGCGTTAATACTACCGATTCGGCCGTTAGAATCACCCATCTGCCTACCGGAATCACCGTCAGCATCCAAAACGAAAGAAGCCAGATTCAGAACAAAGAAACGGCAATGACTATTTTGCGCTCCAAGCTAGCACAACTGCAGCTTGAACAGCACAAGGGGGATATTGCCGAAATAAAAGGCCCGAACAAATCCGCGGAGTGGGGCAATCAGATCCGAAGCTACGTACTGCATCCGTACAAGCAGGTCAAAGATCTTCGGACCAGGCAGGAAACTTCGGATCCCCAGGCCGTGCTGGATGGTGATATCGATGCTTTCATTGACGCATATGCGGCTAAAAGTTTAACAGACTCAAAATAATTCCTTGCTATAATAAAAGCTAATGATTTTATTGGATCGAGTAACAAAAACTTATCCCAAGCGGAAGACGGATGCTATATATCGCATCAATCTGCATGTCGAGCCTAAAGAGTTCGTCATTGTCGTCGGACCCAGCGGAGCCGGCAAATCGACATTGTTAAAACTGCTGACCAGGGAAGAAAAGCCGACATCCGGCAAGATAATCGTCGGCGGTATCGACTATGAGCGGCTCAGGGACAGGAACATACCGGCGCTCCGGCGCAAGATCGGTGTGGTTTTTCAGGATTTCAAACTATTGCCGAATAAGACAGTGTTTGAGAACGTAGCTTTTGCTCTGGAGATAGCCGGCTTTAGCGGACGTGAGATAAAGCATACCGTTCCTAAGGTGTTAAATATAGTCGGACTCAAAAACAAAGCCAACAATTACCCGCGCGAATTATCCGGCGGCGAAGCCCAGCGCGTAGCGATAGCCCGGGCGGTAGTCAGACAACCCAAGATCCTTATAGCCGATGAGCCTACCGGCAATCTGGATCCCAAACATGCCTGGGATGTGATAAACGTACTGGAAAAAATCAACAAATACGGCACGACGGTACTCTTAACTACGCATAATCAGGAAATAGTAAACAAGCTCAAACGCCGGGTGGTTACGCTCAAAGACGGCAAGATTGTCAGCGATCGGGCCGACGGAGGCTATGAGATATAACCATGAAAAGAAAGCTCATAACACTTCTCAGAGTCATTCGAACCGGCTGTATAAATTTTGTGCGCAACATCAGCCTAAGCATAGCCGCTACGGCCGTGATGGTAGTTACGCTGACCATCGTGCTTTTCTCTATAATCGCCAACGCTACCTTCACACACACCATAGATGACATAAACGACAAGATCGATATCTCGGTTTATTTGAAGGATTCGGTAACCGACGCCCAGCGTGATGATCTTATCGACCGGTTGAAGGGCCTGCCGAACGTGGAATCGGTAAACTATAAATCCAAAGAGCAGGTATTGGCAGAGTACAAAGAAGAAAATAAGGACAATGTAGAACTTCTGCTGGCTATTTCCCAAACCGACAATCCCTTGCCGGCGACCATTCAGATAAAACCGCACGATCCGGTTGAGATAGACAATATCAAAACCATACTGGAAGAACCGCAAAATACGATACTACAATCAGACCCGACATCTTACTCCGGAGACCGCAAAGAAGCGATAGACAAGATTACCAGTGCGACGTCGTTTTTCCGCAAAGCCGTGCTCGTTGGCATAATCGTCTTTGCCGTGATATCCATGTTAATAATCTTTAATACAATCAGGATGGCCATCTTTAACCGGCGGGATGAGATACAGATAATGCGTCTGCTTGGTGCCCGACCGTGGTATATCCGTGGACCTTTCATCGTCGAGACGGTGATTTATGGTGTGGTCGCGGCTATAATTTCCATCGCTCTTTGCCACATGTTGTTTGTAGTACAGTCACAAGCCTTCGATGCAAGCAGCCTGGGACTACTTGATATAAATTATGCCAACGAGTATTTCGGCGAGCACTTCTGGACGTTCCTCGGATTGCAGTTGCTTGCCGGGGTGGTCATCGGTTCTGTCTCGGCATTCATCGCGACCAAGCGCTATCTGCGAGTTTCCCACAAGACTGCTCGTAGCTTCAAAGATTTTAAAATAAAACGTTAGATTTTTAACATTCGGTTTGCTACAATAAGTCTTCAGCGCGAATTCTTTGCCTGTCGATAATCCGAACGGAAAGTTACCTACAACGCGCTCACCGAAAAAGAGAACTAAAACCTACAAAAGCCAAAATAATCATTAAATCTGATAAGGCCAACACCTGTCAGCAGTGTTAAAAACTCGTAAATTTTACACACGCTTGCAGGCACAGAGGTCAAAAGGGGGGTTGAAAAAATTGAGCGTTTATGCTAAGATTTTAGAAGTATTGTCAAATACTAAAACAAAAATGAAAAAAACAAAAAAGGCCAAACAAAAGCAGTATTTTATCCTGCTCAGCAAAGAAGGTCTGCTCGCATTGTTTTTGATTTTAACGTTGAGCTTTTCGACCGCGGGTTTCTCGCTGGTCGGTGCCAATAATTATCAGAAACAGATCGATGCTCTCAACAATCAAAACAACAAGAAAAAAGCCGCCCGCAACGTGCTAAGCATAGAAGCCGGCAGTCTGTCCGAGGCGATCAACGTATTGGAAGAAGAGATAAACCAGAAACAAGCCGTGATCAATGAATATACGGCCGAGGTCTCACGTCTGCAGGAAGAGATCAGAAAAGCAGAGATAGAACTAAAGAAACAGCGCGGAATCCTAAGTGAATCAATCAAGGCAATGTATTTGGAAGGCGATATATCAACTCTTGAGATGTTAGCGACCAGCAAGAACCTCAGCGATTTCTTTGACAAGCAGCAGTATCGGGAATCGGTCCAGACCAAGATAAAAAATACTTTGGACAAGATTACTCAGCTCAAATTGGATATGAACACCAAGAAGCAAAAGATAGAAAAACTTATCGCCGAACAGGAAGCGCTCAAGGCGGATCTGGTCGCACAGAATAATGAGAAGAACCAACTGCTTTCACTTAATAAGAACCAGCAAAACAAACTCAATGGTCAAATCCAGGCAAACCAAAAACGGATAGCCAAGTTGCAAGCTGCAGCCGAAGCCGCACTGGCCAGGTCGCTTAGCAGCGGCAGCTATAAGGTCGCGTCAATTGGCCCGGTTTCTGGGGGTGATATCATCGGTAGTGTCGGTAGCACAGGCATGTCTACCGGACCGCATCTCCATCTGGAAGCCAGAGTGGGTAGCGGGGTAGTCAATCCTTCTCCATATATCAATCACAAGCCTGTCAATATGCCTCCGGGTTATGTAAGCCAAGGTTTTGGCGTACCGAATTCTTGGTATGCGTCCGGTTACCATAGCGGCATCGACTATGCCATATCGGCCGGTTCGCCTATTTATGCCGTACGCGGCGGTCATTTATATCGTGGCTGCTCGAATCAGATGTTAGGTACCAGCCATAATGATTACGGATACGTAGCGATAGTCGAGCATAGCAATGGCGTTCGAACCGTATATGCTCATATGAGCGGCGGTCCGGCGGCGTGCAACTACAATACATTCTAAGGCTATCCGAGTTCTATAAATCATTTAGTATTTAACGGAGTATCCTTGTACAATACATAGATAAAAGCGGGATATTGATGGGATATTAAGTGGAGCGGGATAAAAAACCAAAATTTAATTCAAAAATTATTCGTAGTCTAGCGGTAATAATCCTGGTATTCTTCGCCGGTGTCCTGATCGGCGCGCAGAATCCGTCGTTACTGGACAATCTGGACAAAGACTCTGCGCAGAACCGGAACCTGCCCAAACAGCTCGACTACAGCGGAGTCGAAGAAATTTATTCCAAATTGCGCAAAAATTTTGACGGCAAGCTGGATCCGACCGAGTTACAAAACGGTCTGAAAGCAGGTTTGGTAAAGGCGGCGGGCGATCCCTACACCGAATACCTGGACGCCGAAGAAAGCAAAGCATTCAATGAGGATTTGAACGGTTCGTTCGAAGGTATCGGCGCTGAGCTTAGCAAGGAAGATCAGTCGATAGTGATAGTATCACCGATAGCCGGATTCCCGGCGGCGAAGGCCGGCCTTAAGGCAGGAGACATCATAACCGAAATCAATGGAGAAAGCGCGTTTGATATAAACCTTACCGAGGCAGTACAGAAGATTCGCGGGCCGAAAGGTACAGCGGTCAAGTTAGGCATCATCCGCGATGGTGATAGTCTGGATATTGAAATAAAACGGGCTACGATAACCATTCCCAGCGTAGAGAGCGAAACGCTCGCCGGCAATATCGGGGTTATCAGGATAAGCCGTTTCGGAGGCGACACCGTAGGCCTGGCTTCCAAATATGCCAGACAGTTTAGGGATAAACAGGTCAATGGGGTAATCCTTGACCTTCGCGGTAACCCCGGCGGCTTGTTAGATGCCGCTATAGGTATTTCCGACTTGTGGTTGAAGCAGGGCGATGTCATCCTGCAGGAGAAAAGCGGCGGCAGGGTTATAAATACCGCTTTCGCTCAAGGCAACCCGGTCTTAGACGGCATCCCGACGGTAGTATTGATAGATGAAGGCAGTGCCAGCGCCAGCGAAATCGTCGCGGGTGCGCTCAAGGACAACGACGCCGCTACATTGATAGGACAGAAAAGCTATGGCAAAGGCAGTGTACAAGAAGTAATCGATCTCGGTTTCGGCGGGGAGCTGAAAGTAACCGTCGCCCGCTGGTACACGCCGGATGGCCGGAACATTGACAAAGAGGGCATAACGCCCGACCAGCGCGTTGAACTTACCGATGCTGATACCAAGGCCGACCGTGACCCACAGCAAGCCGCCGCCATTAAGTTTTTAAATAAGTAGAACTATCTAGCTTATTACCCGGTTGCCAGGGTTCGTTACCGGTATTCCTGCCGGGACCGGAGGCTTCTCCGGCTCTGAATCTAAATAGCCCAGAGGGAAGTTGGCCGATACTAGTTCTCCTGAGTTGTTGAATTGCGCAGTTCCGTTCAAACATACGGTGCTGTCGGGTTCAAAGGTAACATTTCTTGCAGCTAGAGTTTCCGAAGCGGCACTGCCTAAGAGCATATCTTTTGCTTCCTCTGCGGAAATACCACTTTTTGCCGCCAACGAAAGGGCAGTATCCTGTATTTGAGCGCCTTGTTCTAGCAAGGCATTACCGTCAAGTTGTTTTATTTCTTCGGCTCCAAGTTTTCTTATACGGTTTACGTCTTTTTTAAGCTGTTTTAATTCTCGCTTCTCACCCTCGGCTTTTTCGATAGCTGCTATTGGATCACTCTGTACAGGAGTACCATCATTAAATGATGGTGTTAAACTTATGTAACCTAGCAGGCCTAAAGTAACTATTCTACGTGCTGCACTTATAAATTCGCCACGCTTTTCGTTCATAACTGTAAATTATAACATAATTATTATCATTCTGTCAAGTATCGAGTAAGAAAAATAAGTCCGGCGGCGTTTTTGTTGGCCGCTATACTTTTTTGACAAAAACGGCTCAGTTTCAAATTGAGGCGTTATTTATATAAAGATCCGGCGGCGTCTTCCAGCATGCCAAGCACTACGTTGACTTTTTGGTCTTCGCTAAGGTTAGCATCGGACACTCCGACGGCAAGTACGCTCACTTCATCTATCGGGTCGCCTAAAAAGTCGAATTTAAAGACAGTTTCTTTGTCCGAATCTGGATCGACCCTCATCTCTAATACTTCTCTGGTGGTTACCGTATCTATATCGTTTGTGCCGTTGACGGTTTGTGATAGTTCGCGTCCGGTTTCGTCTCTTTGGTAGCGTACTTGGGTCTCTCGCCCGCTGATCTGCGCTCGTAGATTATGAGCCCTGAACTCCTCTTCATACTTGGTAGGTACCTCACCATACCTTTCGGGGTATCTCCTGTAGCTGGGACCGGCTAATTCGGCCAGCGCTTTTTTTACTCCGGCGACTCTTTGTTCAACCTGCTTTTTTTGTTCATCGGTCAATCTGTCCGCTAATTTACCGATACGGACATTTCCGCCTTTTCCTGGGTAGCCTTCTTTAGTCATTTCACTCATTGCTTTGGAAGCTCCAGCTATATTGTGCTTATAGTAACATCAAATTTACTTTTACGCAATATTTAAATTTAATCATGTTAACCTTTGTTCGGCCCAGACCAGTGTATTTGATAAATTACAATAAGTATTGTATAATATTTAAATGACTAAAGAATATCTAGGAGCTTCGCCGACTATCAGTATGGCAAAACAACTAGGTGATGAAATATACGGCTATAGCTCCATTGATATTCCTTCAGGTTTTCTGGGTTTGTCCTTGGATGCTCTTGATTTTGATACGCATAGCGCACGGAATTTACGCCTGCATGTCACGCCGAATCCATTGCCCAGGGGTACGCCATCGCCTCATGTAGCCGGTATATGCGTAAAGTCCGTCGAAGGTCGGGATAACGCAAGCCGTATAGGTGAAGTTTTGAATCAAATACCGGAATTAAAAGATGTGGAGCCGGAGTCCATGGTTGATAAAACTTTCGTAGCCTTAGACTTACATGAGATAACCCTATCCGCTTTGGAAAATTTAATCATAAAGCTTGAAATAGAAAAGGGAATTAATAATATGGCTGCCCTGAAAGATGCATTAACTCACGAGGATCTGGCCGCTTTGATATCTGGTAACGCCTCCGGGTTTCTTTTTCATGAACTGGCTCATGCTTCACTTCCGCCGGAAACTATGGATGAATACCCCCGAACAGTAAAGGAGTATGTCGAAAACCCGGTGGAGGCTGTGGTTAGAGAAACTGTAGACGCTGCGGATTCGGCGGGTAGGATAGCCGATGAACTTGTAAAAGTAGAGCTTGACCCGACCCGGCCCATAGATGAGATGAAAGGCTTGGGCGGAATTTTTAGCAGGTATAGGATGTATTACGGAGAGATTTGATTCCAGATAGCCCTCTATGTTTCGCTTACTTTCCCAAATATAATATATAAAATTAAATTGACAATTAAGCACGCTTATGCTAATATCATATTATGGTAGAAAACAAACATGCACCATTAACTCCGGAAACACTTGATGTAGAGCACGCTGATCTGGCCGCACCGAACGCCCATGCTTTCATAACAGATTATGTAGAAGCCGGCTCGGTAGTCCCATTAGCTAATTTTGATTTAAGCAAAGACGAGGGCACAAAATTAGTGGGCGACGGCGAGGTAGCGCGGTTAGTGAGTAGTCAGCAAGAAGCTGAGCTTTTTGAGGCGATGCGTGAAGCAGCTGAAACGTATGGTAAAGAAAATATTAGCGACGGTCCTGCATATGATAGAAAGCGTGGGGTAGCTCGCGATGATTCATTAGCAAGGGGCTTCATAGGTATTTATGTAACTCGCGAAGCTTTTGATGGAGCAAAATCTAAAGGGGTAGACAGTCCTTTTGCTGAAAGACCCGCAGTTGAACCTCCTAGATACGGTAGAGTACGCAGTAAGGTAAAAGAAACGCATGGTAATCTGAGGCATAATATTTGGAGACGCACTCGACATTGGCGTTTACCAAGGCTTACTGACTTATAATTTGCCTTACCAGCGGTTTAAATTTTCATTACGGATGTGATAATATTAATGGATAATTCAAGGGGGAGCGATTGAGGTAGTGGCTAAGTCGACGAAATATATTTTTGTGACAGGCGGAGTCCTTTCAGGTTTAGGAAAGGGTATCACCGCAGCCTCCATCGCCAATCTCTTAAAAGCTCGCGGCTTACGCGTAAACATCCAAAAATGCGACCCGTACCTAAACGTTGACGCCGGTACGCTCAACCCGCGTGAACACGGTGAAGTCTTCGTTACGAAAGACGGGGCGGAGACCGATCTTGACCTCGGTCACTACGAGCGTTTTATTGATGAAGAATTGACGCAATCCAGCAGTCTGATGAGCGGCCGCGTTTTGCTGCAGGTTATCCAGGACGAGCGGGCAGGCCGATATTCCGGCGAAGACGTGCAGATTATCCCGCATCTGACGGCGGCGATACAAAAGTACATCCAGGCGGCCGGCAAGGATTTCGATGTACAGATAGTAGAGATCGGCGGTACCGTAGGTGACTACGAGGGCCTGAGCTTTATCGAAGCTATCAGGGAGCTTGGTCATCGGGTAGGGTTGGAGAACTGCTTGTATGTCCATGTCGTATACATGCCGTATTTGGGGGCGAGCCAGGAGTTCAAGACCAAACCGGCGCAAAATTCCGTGCGCGAATTGCGGGGACTTGGAATATCACCGAATATTCTGGTCGCCCGCAGCGAGAAATCTCCGCCTGCATCGGTGAAGGAAAAACTAAGCCTGTTCTGCGGCGTTGAAACGGATTCGATAGCGCTGCTGCCCAATGCGCCAAGCATCTACGGCGTACCACTGGAGCTCGAAGATACTGGCATTGCTGACGTGATAGCCAAAAAGCTCGGCCTGAAGGTCAAAAAACCCAATCTGAAGGATTGGCGCGAAATCGCCAAGTTGACTACCGCGGACTTCCCGACCAAAGTCACCATCGGCGTGGTAGCGAAATATCTGGACAACCAGGATACCTACATGAGCGTGTTCGAAGCATTGAAGGCGGCCGCCTGGAGCAACGAGGTTAACATCGATATCAAATGGATCGATTCGGAAGAGCTGGAGGAGAATAAGGCCGACCCGCGCGAAGCGTTGAAAGATTGCGACGGCATAGTCGTACCAGGCGGATTCGGGACCCGCGGGCTTGAGGGTAAGATCAAGGCGGCACGTTATGCCCTGCACACTGGATTCCCTTACTTGGGCCTTTGCCTGGGTCTGCAGATGGCGGTGATAGGCGCGGCGCGCAACGGTGGTTTGGCGGATGCCACCAGTACGGAGCTGGATCCGGCGGCGGCAAACCAGGTTATTTCTACCATGGACGGGCAAAAGGGCAAGGAACTCACCGGCGGTACCATGCGGCTCGGCGATTATCCATGCAACATCGATCCGAAAAGTCTGGTTGGCAAGCTGTACGGCGAAAAGAAAGTACTGGAGCGCCATCGCCACCGTTATGAATGCAATAATGCTTATCGCGACCGCTACGAATCATGGGGTATCAAAGCCGTGGGAACCAGTCCGAACGGACAACTGGTGGAGATTATCGAAGGGATTGACCACCCGTTCTTTGTCGCCAGCCAATTTCATCCGGAGTTCCGTTCCCGGCCTAACCGCCCACATCCGATGTTCAACGGCTTTATTCGGGCTATAAAGAAGCGCAAAGCATAACTTCCTTGTAAATATCAGGTTATTTAATTAGTATTATTCATAGTGAGCGAAGCAAGCCAAAAAACAATACTACTGGTCGAAGATGACGACAGACTGGCAATGGTCTATGAGACCCGGCTCCAGGCGGAAGGTTTCAAGACCAAGCGCGTAGCTAATGGCGAAGATGCCTTGGCTGTGGCTATGCAGATCAAGCCGGACCTGATACTACTCGACGTTATGATGCCCAAGGTAAGCGGATTCGACGTTTTAGACATCCTGCGCAATACGCCCGAGACTACGAATGTAAAAATCATTATGTTGACCGCGCTCAGCCAGGATAGTGACCGCGACCGGGCGAAATCTTTGGGAGTGGACGATTACTTGATCAAATCCCAGGTGGTAATCGCCGACGTAGTCCAAAAGATCAAAGAACATCTTGATCTAGCTTAAGATTGTTTACGAAATAACGTTTAAACGATGCTGACTTCGGTGCGGCGGATAGATCTGCCGGAAAAACTTTTGTATTTACGGGCCTTATAACTTACCACACCGTCTTTGGCGGCATGGATGGTAAAGTTGCGGCTCATTTTGGTACCGGGGCCGGGACGCTTGGTCATGCCGATCTGGCGTACGATGACCTGGCCGACCTTTGCTTTCTGGCCGCCGGAAATCTTGATTCCCAGACGCTGGCCCGGGCTGTCGTGATTGTTCTTGCTGGAACCGCCGGCTTTTACCTTGGACATTATTATTTCCTTTCTAAAACTATAAGTTCGCGTGCTACGACCTGTTCAGGCCGAAAATAGATTAATTCTTCTTCCGAAGCATTAACAAAACTTACACGATTGTATCCCAGATCGGCTAATTTATCAAGGGTCGACAGGTGCAAAAAGCCATTTTTTATTTTCCAGGCGGGAACGGCCAGACACATACGGAAGCCGGATTTCGTCTGGCTTGCTGTATTCTTTAGGAATTTCTCCGAAATTTCATCGCACTCCTGGATGATTCCTGACAATTTTTTCGAGTCGGGCAGGGAAGAAAGCGGGCTGCCTAAGAATACCTCGCTGGCTATCGTGTCCGCCTCATTGATCTTGATCTTAGCGGCATCCGCGACCGATGCCGAGTAGTTTTTGCCGGGTTCGACCGCTCCGGGGCAGACCTTACGACCCTGCCTGATAAGCCAGTCCAGGTTTTTTTCGGTGTATTCGACCATACGGGGGTTAATGTCGGAACCTGTCGCGTCGTATCCCATCAACAGTGCTTCCTGCAAAACGACTCCGCTACCGCAAAAAGGATCGCACAGTGTCTTAGGCTGCTTTTGGTTTACTGCCAGGTTGATGATTATCTGGGCCAGTTTGGGCGGCAGCATGCCGATACGCGCGTCGCGGTAAGGCCGGGCCTGGTCGCGGGCGGCGTAGGACTCGATATCCTGCACGGCGATGCTTTGGGCAACGAGCGTCTTATGGCCATTGCGCACAAAAACCAACTCCCAGCCGAGCTTCTGAGTAAGTTTATTATGTAATACCTGCGCCGCGTTAAGTTCGGTCTGCTTGTTAGGCACTATTCGCACCGGACGACCGGTGTTTTTTACGGCTTTTTTCAGCTTCAACCCGGTGGCGTTTATCCGGCCGGCGGTGACATCGAACCCATACAGACTGAGCCCGATGGTAAGTTTGCCGGCGTCCAATCTGTCGGCATGGCCAGGTGATACCTGGATTAAAAATTGTTCGATCTCGTTCCAATCGGTCGTGTCCACTTCTGTTAGGACTTTGCAGAATTTGACCATGCCGCCCAAACGGAAAAAATTGATCCCGGCCGGGTCTTTGTCCACTATCGTAGCCGACCGACCGGCGGCCTTCAGCGCATCCGCACCGAACAAACTCTCAAGTTCGGCCCGGCCCAGCGCCGGCTGGCGACCATGTATGATAAGTGTCTGCATACAAACCAGTATAAAGCATTGGTAAATTATTGGCTAAAGTGGTATAATATTAAAAACGAGGAGTGTTGAATATATATGTTGCTGCTGGAAATCCTGTCTGCCGAAACCGGCAAGATCGAACATATTGAAACCGTACCGCCCGGTCTGGCAAAAATAATACCCGATTTATCCGAAGATGAACCGGGATTCATCGCTGTCGCTTGTGATGAGGATGACGTTTTCGGGCTGGCTATACGGGTGGACAAATCTATCTCCGATAGCATTACTCCAGAAGGCACGCTCACCCCGGACGTGATAAATTGTTTTTCTCCGCTTTTCTCGGTCGCCCGTCACGTAGAGACGGACATGGTCATGTGTGAAGTAAAGCCTGACGAACTGGTCGAATTAAGAGTCAGGCATTTTGATCCCCGTAACAACTAGGTTCCTTATACTTTTCTTGGCTGCCACAAAAGTATAAAAAGTGGCCGGTCCCGCGCCTTTTAGGCTAAGCCGCCTGTCTCATGGAAGTTGAATCTCCGATAGGGTATTCTTCAGGTACGGTTTGGATGTTAAACTCCGGTCTGATTACCACCGCCCCGGTCTGTCGGCGCCGGTTTGGCTGATCGCCGACAACACGTGCGCCAATCTCGCTGGCGGCTTGGTTTATACGACTATGATCCAGTTCCGCCATCGCGGTGCGTACTCGATCTATCATCGGCATCCTGTCTCTACCACTTATTGGTCCCATATTTCTAGCCTACAAAGCTTATGGATTAAATACTGTTAAAATTCTCACGCATCGTTAAGTTCAGGCCGAATCCGGCCCGTCCTTATCCGATCCTGCATCTTCTCTTCCGTCGTAATCTATTGAGTCGGAACGGTCGATAACATCCATGGCATCATGGCTGAGCCTGTCCGGATCATCGGTAGCGGTCGAATCGGTTCCATCAGCATCAGGCCGGTCGAACCGGTGTGCGGCATTAATGACCCGGCCGCCGATTTCTGCCGCGGTCCTAGATGCCGGAGAGCCCCCGAATTTACGTCGGCGTTGTTCCAAGGTTCTTGCGGCTTCTCTTCTTTCTATAAACAAATGGCTGGCCTCGATGATTCTGCCCTGGCTTCGGCTGCGTCTTAAGCTGCTGCTACTGATATTTCTCGAACTCATAATATTTATTATAACTTTGCTTGGCTAGTCGAGTATATGTTCCAAATTTGTGTAATTTATGGTATAAAACTAGCCAATGAGAAATGTTATGGCGGGAAGGGCCGAACTGGATATGTTCGACGCCCAGGACGTGACCCGGCTGAGAGGCAGGGAATTGAGTACGTCCCGGGGAGTCGTCGGCCTGCTTGTCGAATACGAGCAAAAGGCGTTCCGGTTCAACACTGTTATCCACGGTGTCCGCAGGAGTTTGTCCGGTCTGCACATAGTGTCGGTTAATGTAGAAGATCCGTTTGAGAGAACCGGGGAGGGCAAGCCGATGAAGATCAAGGCTTGGCGCGGACACGTGGCCGG
>DASUOG010000003.1:0-10084 GCA_036276755.1 Saccharimonadales bacterium (SeqCode)
TTTTGTACGCATATGATGGCCGCTTATCCATTCCAGGCGTTTTTCGTCAAAATGCGCACTTCCCTTTTGTATTTGCTCCAGACTGAATTTTTGCAAAAGTTCGTCGGGCGTAAAAATTTCCTGTTCGGTCCCGTCATTCCACCCCAGCGTCGCTAAAAAATTAATCATAGCGCTTGGCAGATAGCCTTGTGCTCGGTACTCCAGTATGTCTTTCGCGCCATCGCGCTTGGACAGCTTTTTATTGCCCTGTTCGTTTAAAATGTGAGGCACCGTCACGAACAACGGCTCTGCCTCTCCCAGTGCTTCGTATAGGTTGCGGTAATTCGGCAAGCTAGCTAAAAATTCCTGACCGCGGATTACGTGTGTCACGTCCATTTCTATATCGTCAATAATATGCGCAAAATTATATGTCGGGTAGCTGTCTGATTTTATTAGGATGAAATCGTCTATCACTTCCGGGCTGGTCTTAAGCTCGCCCATGACTTCATCGTGCGTGGTGTAGTGCTCAGGGTCGGATTTAAACCTTAGCGGTCTCATGCCGTCCCACTTTGGCGGATTATCCGGCCGATGATTGCGGTACAGAAATGGCTTTTTATCCTTTGCGGCCTGGTCCCGGAAAGCCTGGACTTCTTCAGGCGAATACGGGTCGGTATAAGCCCTGCCGGCATCAATTAATTTCTCCGCCCACTTTTTGTAAACTCCGGCTTTAACCCTGTCACTCTGTCTGATTAGCGGCTTGTCCGGTTGGATCCCAAGCCAGGCCAAGCTTTCAACTATATGTTCTTCAGCGCCTACGACTTTTCTTTTCTGGTCGGTGTCCTCGATCCGCAGGATGAACTCGCCATTATTTTGTTTGGCCGCTAACCAGGCAAATATAGCCGTACGGACGCCGCCGACATGTAAAAAACCCGTGGGACTCGGCGCAAACCTGGTTCTTACCTTTGAACTCATGCGTTTATTCTATCAGTCCGCGGTATTTTATAAACTATTGGCTATCTTCAGAAGCTGGTCTTCGCTCAGCGAGGCATTGCCTTCCAGCTTGAACCAGATCCCGCCGTCTACCCAGGTCGCCCCGGATTCGCCGTAAGTGTATATGGTGTGGCCGGCCCCTTTGACGGTCCTATACTCTCCGTCCTTAGCCCCTAGGAAATTAGCGGCCAGGCTATCACTGTTCCATTTGCTCGGTTCCTGGATGAGCTTGAAGCCTTTATTATCCGTCCGTGACTTGTAAGATAACGTAACCTTGCCATAATCGGCTTCAACCGGATCCTGCAAGCCGTAGCCGGCCGGACTGTACTCAGGTATTTCCGCTGAAAACCCGGCCTTATTGCCTGCGAGTTTGACCTTGGCCGTGGGGATGGCGGTATACGCGGTGAATCCGAGAGCGAAAATAGCTACCAGACTGGCTGTCGCATAAGCGAACTTGCGCCTTTTTTTATAATGGGTAGCTTCGTCCACGAAGGTTTCCAGATGAGATGATGCTTCCTGCACAGCTTTTTCAAACTGGTCGATGACCGGCCAATCATGCTGCGGCCGGGAGGGTTTCTTAACAATGGTTATCGAATCTATCGACTGGTGAGAAGTGCGCTGCGTATGCGGCCGGGGGTGTTTTACTTCGAGGTTATCAACTTTGCGGACAGGCACCACATGAGGTTTGATCGCAAAGTTGAACTTGGTGATTTTCTTACTTTTCGGCACTTGTTTAGCACGTCGTTCCCTGTCCCGGTTATGCGGCAAGGTTAAAGGCACCGGCTTTTCTGTCACGTCGGCTGCGGATTTATGTGGCGGTTTAGCGCTCGGTTTTTTAACTGTCGGGCGCATCAATGTAGAAGACTTTTGCGGACTTCGTCTGACGTCGGCTGTTATGCGCACCGGCAGCCGGCGCGCTTTGCTAGCCCTGGTCTTGAATGTTTTTTTTGAACCAAGAGGAAGATGGTCGAACTTCTCAATATCTTTTAAGAATTGCTCATGGCTGGTCAAAGGGTCTATGCTTTCCTGCGCCGGTTTGCCAGTCACGGCATCGTATTCCTTGCCATTTATCCTGATTGTTTTTCTTAGCGGGCTCAACTATTGGCACCTCTTGTTTTATATTTTTGCTTTGACTATTGATAATTCTTATGTAATTAGTTTAGAACGAGCGTGGCCCTTGGTCAATACGCTATAATTTATATTTGGTACCACCCACATGGATTTCTTAGACCCGAAGAAAAAACGTAATCAAAAGATACGGCTTACCATCGGCCACGCGCTGATGGCTTTGCTGGTATTCATAGGCACGTACCTGCTGGTGTTCCGCGCCTACGGTTACGACTTTGATACCAAGACCGGCGAAGTTATCCAAGAAGGACTGGTCTATATAGACAGCACTCCCGGGGGTGCCAACATCAGCATTAATGGCAGAGCTAACGGCCAGCAGACCGGCACCCGATTGAGTTTGCAGGAAGGCAAATATTCGCTTGAACTCACAAGGGACGGTTACTCCCCTTGGCGGCGTGATTTCGAACTGCAGGGCGGCGAAGTAGCCCGCTATGATTACGCGTTCCTCTTTCCTATAAAACCGGATACCGGAGAAGTGCAGACATTCTCCGCCAAGCCGGACTTCGTGACCCAAAGCCCCGATCGGCGGTGGATCTTGCTGGCCGAAAAAGGCAAGCTCAATAATATGACGCTTTATGATTTGAACAGAAGAACCGATGACCAGCCGAATACCACTTCCCTGACCTTTCCTAGCGGACTTTTTGCGGAAGCACCCGGCAAGCACGTGCTTAAACTGGTGGAGTGGTCTACCGATAACCGCCATATCCTGGTACGGCATGATTTTAGAGGCGGCCGTGAGTTCATAGTACTGGACAGAGAGAATGCTGCCGAGTCTTACAATGTCAATCGGACGCTTAATAGGGACCCGGACAAGGTTACCTTGTTTGACAAGAAATTCGACAGATTGTTAATCTACGATGCCAAATCGAAGAGGTTAAGCAGGGCTGACATAGACGATCGACCAAACATCAGTACTATCGCGAGCAATGTTATCAGCTACAAATCGCATGGCGATGATACGGTGTTGCTATCGCACATCGACCCGAAGGATAAGACCAAGGCACAGATAATCATGCGCCAGGATGGCAAGGATTACCTGGTAAGACGGATTCCTACGGCAAGCGATATTCCTTTAGATATCGCCCGTTATGATAACAGCTGGTATGTCATCTTCGGCGTACAGAGCGAAGAAAGGGCCTATATTTATCGCGATCCGGCAGCTTTTATCACCAACAACCCGGCAGATTTACGTTCCATCAGAGCCTTTGTGCTAAAAAGCGAAGGCCGGATCGATGAGGTATCTTTCTCTCAGAATGCCCGGTTCATAATGGCTGCCAGCGGGCGGCATTTCAGTGTTTATGATGCCGAGATGGAGAAACATTACAGCTATGGTCTGGGGCTGAAACCGGACAAGTCGGCTAAGCCGGTCTGGATGGACGGGCACAGGATAGTAACCAGTACCGGCGAGAGAATATTGATTTTCGACTATGACGGGACCAACAAGCATACGCTCATTAAAGCCGATCCCGCTATGCCGGTAATGTTTGACCGGGATTACGAGGAGCTATACAGTTTGGGCAGCGTGGGCAAAAATGAATACAGCCTTTCCCTGACCGAGCTTCGGACAACGGCTGATCGATAATCCGATAGATTAGTAAAAAACGCCTCAATTTCAAACTGAGGCGTTTTTCCTCAGAACCAATCGACTATACGCTGCCAGAGGCTGATTGAATTACCGCCGAGTTTCTCCGGCTTTTTTTCATTGGTGACGTTTACACTGCTGGTTTTATTATTCTTCGGGTTAGGATATATCTGTTCGGCCTGGATGATCAGCCGGTTGACGCTCAAGCCCGGAGGGTCGCAGGTTATCAGCGTCATGGTAGCGGTCCGGCTTGTCGGATTGAGCACTGAAACGTCGGTAGGACTTGTAACGAATTTATCGAAAACCTTATAAACATAGCGCTTGCGGTCCTTTTGCACATAGAAGGTATCACCATTTTCCAGACTTTTGAGCAATAAAAAAGCGAACTTGTACTTGCCGCTATTTAGGATGTTGCTGGATGAATGGCCGACAATGACGGAATTGCCTTTTTCGCCCGGGTCGGGAGTTATCGAATAATGCACCACGCCCCTTTGAAGACCTTTCTGGATGGCTTTTTCTTCGACCGATTCCACGTTGTAGACCACCGGGGCTTCGACATTTATCTTGGGAATCACTATCTTGGATTCGGGACCGACTTTGCCGCTGCTGCCTGGGTCAATTATTATCGGAGTGGCGCTGACATTTTGATTAGGCCGGATAAAAGGGGTTATAAAACGTTCGTTAAAAAAGCTGAATAAGACGATGAATAAGAACAGCGTACCCATGCCGAGTCCGAATAACAAGGCGTGGGCATGAGGCTTCTTCTGGCTTTTTCTGGTGCGTCTCGCTATGTTCTTCAGCAGTTCTTGCTTTTTTGATGTCACGCTGGAACGCCTGGCGGCCCTGTTTTCCTCTTCGCGGTCCTTTCGTTCCTGCTGAATTTTGTGTTCTATTTGCTTGGTTTCTTCCTGCCGTTGTTTCTGTCGTCTTTTGGCGTGGTGTTCGTAAAATTCCTGCCATACTTCGTGCTTTTCATTGTCCGGTAATTTTTGATAATAATCATGCCAGGCAGACTGGATCTCTTCCAGGCTTCGGCCTGATTTGCCCAGCTCTTCCATGTAACGCTGATGTTTGGAAAGTTTGGAGTGCTTGTTATGCATCTCCTTGATTTTGGCTAACTCTTCCGAAGCCGCGGGTTCGCCGTTATATAACAACGCGAGTTTCTTACGCAAAACGTTAGCAGCGGCATCCTGCTGCTGCCGTATTTTATCTTCATGCTTGTCATCCGTTCGGTTATTATTCATAGATAAATTGTCAGGTTGACGTACCCGGTATTAGTATATAGGACTTTGGTAGTTTAGTTGACCTATTTTATCTGTTAATATAAATGATTGATAGTCTAGCGCCGCAGTGATGGAACTGGTAGACATGCGGGACTCAAAATCCCGTGCCTGCGAAGGCGTGTCGGTTCGACTCCGACCTGCGGCACCACGTCGGAATTCATTACAACCAAACAAAAAACACGCAATCAAGTAGCGTGTTTTTTGTTTGGTTTCGCACGATTCCTCCTTCTCCGAGCAAAATATTCCTCATTTTGCTCGGTCCATCATGTATTCCTCACTTTTTTGGTTCTTTGATTACAGTTTCTTGTTAGTGAAATACACAATTGATTAATAAGCGAGAGCGGGTTTGGGCATATGCACAGAAAGTTCGCGGCGTAGCGTCTCCGGACTCTCGTCGCTACAAAGCTTTATCGGGAAAACGGTGCCGTCAACGTTCGAGGCCGTGTTTATGGCATCGGCGGCCCTGTTTAATCCGTCGGCTTCCCGTTTTCTTATACCGGCTCGCGTCAATGCGTCGTAGAAACCTTCGTCGTTGAATTCCGGTATGTATTGCCAATAGCGGTTGGACGAAGGAAGGAACCCGATGTTCCTAAAAATACCGGTATAATCGCAGGCCCCCTGAGAACGGCCGAGCGTTGAAAGTCGGGTTGCGCCTTCGCTGGTAAGGGCGACGGCGAAATCCGGATTTAGCTCGCGCATAAAATAGAGCCCCATCATACCGATCATCCGTTGAGGCAACATGCCGTAGCGTCGTCTGAATTCCTTGAACGAAGCGGTCTTTTTGCCTCCAAAATCAGAATCATGCTTGATCCCGCTTCCGGTACGGATGAAACGTGTCCCCAGCCGCCCTTCGGCGTGGACGGTGTCTACCCCGCTCCGCCACAGTTCGTTATAGCTGTGTGATTGTTGGTTGCGGGTGCCCAGACCGAAGTCGATGGAGAAAGTACCGGCTCCCGCTCCTCCGCGTACCTGGATCTCGTAATCTTCATCGAGTTGTCCGGAAAGCACGACGGCTCGATGATGTCGCGGTTTGCGGGCTATCGCCGAAAAAGCCTGGTCTCCGAACATACTCCTCATCATGCGCATGTTCATAGTAGCCGACCGGACGGTTCCTTCGGCCGTGCATCTCATGCCCTCTTCCCTTATTCCGGGCAAAGCCGCATAACGGAACGGCTGTGCGCTGTAAAGCGCCAGATCTTTCTCGTATTCGGCAACACCTGTGACGAGCTCGCCGAAACTTTCGCCGGATATATTGCCGGATAAGCTGCGGATGGCACTTTTGGCGAATTTTTTCAATCCACCGGCCACTTCTTCCTCGAGCTCCAGGCCTCCAGGCGCATAGCCGTTCACATTAAGATGGCCTACATTCTGGGGATTGATTTCCCCGACTGCTTCTTTGGACACTACAGACATTTTTTATATTTTAGCATATTTTTATAAATAAAGCAAACCTCTTGACTCCCTCGATCCTGTTCACTGGTCGGCTTATGTTAAAATAACACCGAAAGTTAAAAATGGGAATAGCGGTAGAAATAATAGGTTGGCTCGGTACGTTGCTGGTAGTTGCAGCCTACATCTTAGTTGCCACGGAAAGGTTAAAACCCAAGAGCAGTATTTATAACTTGATGAACCTATTCGGAGCGGCGTTCATCGGTGTTAATGTATTTATCAATCATGCGTGGCCGGCGCTGGGTCTTCAAACCGTCTGGGGGGGGTCGCGATTATAGGGCTATCCAAAAGTTTAGCAAGTAGACGATCTGCAAGATAATGCCGACTTTGTCTAATACCCGGGGTTCCTTAGGTATTGCTTGTAAGATCCACCGGATTTTTTTATCTCATTAACCTTGATCCCCGTGTATATGACGGCGGAGATAATGATAAGAACGCCGATGATGATCCAGGTTCCGGCTCTGGATTTTTCTATGCCTCCGGCCATGGCTTGGCGCTTACGGTAAATCTTTACCGCAACGGGCAGCGTAACTATAAGTGAAAGAAGGGGTAAGCTGAGCACTGCTGTCGACTCGGAAGTCGAGCACAGTTGCTTGTAGCAGGCGCCGAAGGAAATAATAAACCCGATAACCAGTCCGATTGCCATACCTATTATGACGGGTGATAAGTATGCTAGTTTTGGCAAAAGGAACCTTTGTGTTTTATGAATCAGCCCGACAAAAGGTGTCAGTAAAAAGAAAACTCCAACCATTATCATCAGTATCCCGACAAATAATGCCGTTTGGACATCGTTGTTTGTGAGATTGTCGATCTTTTGGTCTTCTTGCCTGAGAAGCGCTTGGTATTGAGTGCAAGAGTCTGCGGTACGGCATTGGCTTTTTGCGTCTTCCAGGGCTTGGATATGGGACATTGCTAAGATACTATCATATGTTAACGGTTGGCCGCTTCGAAACAAGCTGTAGCCAGTGCTTCCAGCGGCTTATTTGGGTTCTGCATCAGCCAGACGGCACAGACAGCAGACAGTGCGGTATTGTCGACTGGTCGTGCGCTGGTGCTTATTATGTCTCCGGCAACGGCTGTCCAGATGAGTTTTTCATCATGAATGATTAAATTAGCTTGATTGCCTAATGAAATCTGGTGGATAATCTCCGCCACTCCTTCTGCCGGTGTGGTGGATTTGACCGGTACGCTCAAACCTAAGGCGGTACCCAGTTTTTGCAGAATCCCCCGGTCGATTATTAGGGTCATCGGCTTTTTAACAAGTTCCGCCAGACCGATACCGGTGCTTGGTAATGTACCCAAGCTAAGCGTTACCGGGCTGTTGCCTCGCAGCAGGAACCCGTCGATGATCGTGGTCGTTTCGCTGTTCTTGCCAAAGTCTCCGGCCAAAAGCACGTGATCGGCCCAATCGCTCGCATCAAACCATGCGGCTAGAGAATTACGAGCGAAGCTGCCGCTCTTGTTTGCGGGCGCCAGTTCTACTTCCGGTATGGTTTGAGCTACCTTACTGAGACTTTGTGGAAGGATTACCCGGGTTGTGCCGGCGCCCGCCCGGTTCGCAGCTTCGAAAGCTTTGGCTACAAGAGCGAACTCACCAGCTTGCCCGCCGATTATCAGTAGCTTGCCGGCATGCCGTCTGTTTTCCGGACGGCTCCAGATCAGGTCGGGAAATATCGGTTCGTCTCTGCTTTGTTTTTGCCAGAAAGTCATCGTAATTGATATAGGGTGGCTTTTAATACGCTGGCGGATTCACGATCAGAGGGCAGGTGCCCGTTAAGCGTGGTCAACAACTTGCAATCAACCAAGGCTTTAGAAAGCCTGTAGGCTGAAATCGGCGGGGTGATCATGTCGTACCTGCCCTGAATTATCGTGACCGGCATATTTAACTTCCGCGCATTTTTAAGTATGTACTCATCTTCCAGAAAAAAACCGTTCTTCAAATAATAAAGCTCTATTTTAACCGGTTCGGTGTCTATCTCCGCTTCCTTTTCCAGTGAGAGCGTTTTGCCATCATCGATGCCGAGCAACGGGTAGAGCATTTCCAGATATTTCAGTTGGTCGGCTTTTTTAGAGTAGTCCAAGTGCCCGGCCCGGTTCTTTTCCCACACTTCAGGATAAAAATACTTGAATTGCCCGCTAAACATCCAATCATTCTCTTCTTTAGACACTAAGAAAACACCTAATATTACGAGTGACCTGACCCGCTTTGGGCACTTGATCGCATAACACAAAGCCAAGCTCGATCCCCACGAAGCGCCCTCAATATGCCAGTTGTCGATTCCGAGCTTTTCTCTTATAAGTTCGATATCTTCCAGCAAGTATCCGGTCTCGTTGTTTTCAAGCGAACCGTACGGCTCGCTGTTACCGGACCCTCTCTGGTCAAGAAAAATCACCCTGTGTTTGTCCGGGTCGAAGTATCTTTTATGTTTGTCCTTGCAACCGGCTCCCGGTCCTCCATGTAAAAATAGTATTGGTACGCCTTGCGGGTTGCCCCACTCTTGAACGTAAAGTCTATGCAGGCCGTCGGTCGTTTTGAAACGATGTTCGGCCAGGGTATGCGTATCCTTAGTAAGACTGCTCCCTATTGTTTTCATACCTTTATTATAAGGCAGAATTATAAAGCAAGACGGGCTTCGGCGGCCTTGGCTAATGTTTCTAGCATACCGGCGGTGGTGTCCAGCCCCACGCAGCCGTCGGTAATGCTCTGGCCGTATACCAACTTGTTCTTATCAACCAGTTTTTGCGAACCTTCTACCAGATTACTTTCGACCATCACGCCGCAAATGTCGTCATTGCCTTTCGCAATTTGTTTGGCAACGTCCTTTAACACCTTTTCCTGCCTACGGTAGTCCTTATTGCTGTTGCCGTGCGAACAATCTATCAGCAGCGAGGTATTCAAATCGGCTTTTTTCAGCTGTTTCACTGCTTTGCCAACCGAGCGTTTGTCATAGTTAGGTCCATCGGTCCCGCCGCGCAATACCGCATGGCAGTAAGGGTTGCCGGTGGTTTTGACCACGGCGGTCCGGCCTTCCATGTCTATGCCCATGAAAATATGTTTGGCCCGGGATGCGATGATGGCATCAATGACTATCTGCAGATTCCCACTGGTTCCATTTTTGTAGCCTACCGGAAAGGACACGCCGGATACTAATTCCCGATGCAATTGGCTTTCGGTCGTGCGGGCGCCTATAGCTCCCCAGGAAACCAGGTCCGATATATACTGCGGCGTGCGGGCGCTGAGTAATTCATAGGATATCGGCTGGCCAAGCTCGGTGATATCGTGTAGCAGCTTTCGGGCGACCCTTAGTCCTTTGTCGATATCGAAACTACCGTCCAGGTTCGGGTCGTTGACGATACCTTTCCAGCCCAGGGTGGTTCGTGGCTTTTCCAGATAAGTACGCATCACGATTTCCAGCGTGCTGGCGTATCTGTCCCGTTGTTTCTTGAGCCATCGTGCATACTCCAGCGCCGCGTCGACATCATGGATGGAACACGGGCCGACAACTACCAGCAGGCGGCGGTTTCTTGACCACGGGTTGATTATGCGCTCGATTTCCCGCCGGCTGCTAAATACGGTATCGGCGGAGCTTGCGGATTGCGGTATCTCCTGGATTATTTCCCGCGGACTGCTAAGCGGGAATATACCTTCAATACGGCTATCGGTTAATACGTG
>DASUOG010000004.1:0-9553 GCA_036276755.1 Saccharimonadales bacterium (SeqCode)
TGAGTATCGTCTGATAGCTCCCGTTCTTCAGACCCGTGCCGACGGTGTTGGAAGTACCATCGACCTGACATTTTATGCGCACCGATTCGACAATACCTTCTATGGGATTATTATTGCCGGGTGCTATACGATCACTTAGATATGTCTTGCAGTGTCCGCTGACTTCGCCGACTATAAAACGGTCGTCATCGGGCTCCACCGGCAGTACGCGGGTCAACAACAAATCTTTGGGCAGTGAATCTACATATACAATAAGATCACTTTTAACGATATTCTTGCCGAAGCTTCGGTAAACGAACTTATTGTCTGTCGATTCTTTTTCCATGAATTTCCATGATTTGTCGGTATCAAGAGTAAAATAAGGCGTATCAAAAGTCTTGAGCGGGTTAAAACTGCTTGCTTTAAAGTCTGTTTGAGGTTTGTCTATCCGGTTCTCCTGTGAAATATACCAGATAAATACCAGATAACACCCTAGTATTAAAAACAGCAATGCCGACAAAAGGAGGAGCAAATGTCTGTATTTCCTAAGAGCTACGTGTTTGGGAAGAGTGAACCGGTATTTATAAGGCATGACTTAATACGTGCCGACTACTATAAGGTCCTGTGTAAAAACATAAAGCCCCGCCGGCGAGAGATTGCTTATGTTGTAAATATAGGAAATAGTGTAATCCGTCCTGCCGGAACTTTTATCCGAACGGGCAATCACGTCATCCTTTATGTATCGATAGACATTGGCCGTGTCATAACCCGGAGCGGCGTAGCCGAAGCCGAAGCTTGAATCCGGAGCCTGAGACGGGTCCGCTCCGAAAGTAATCGGACTGGTATTCGCCCTCAGATTAATACCGAATTGTTCCACACCGGGAGTCGAGGCCGTCTGGGTACTCAACGGATCTATCTGCTCAGCCCCATAAGATGGCGGGTCCGAAGCCATGATTACCGAATAACCGCTAGCCAAGTAAGCCCGTACATAAAAAGTCGAGGTTGTGGTAGCCGCTGAACTGGGTGAGAGATCGCCGAGATCGGTCGAACCGCCGGTCACATAAACTTCAAGGTAAGGTTCCTCCTTGGTATTAAACCCGGCGTTGGCCTGATAGTTCGTAGATGAGGTGTTGCCGACAGTCGTTTCACCAACGGATTGCTGGGCTCGATAACCCGGAGAGCTGGCATCCAATTCACCCCCCACGCCGAAGTACGATTCCTCTATACGGTAATTCGGCGAAGAAGTTTGAGCAAGGACTCCCACAGGCAAAGCACACAAAACAAATGCAGTGACCAGCGATATGATTTTGGATAATTTTGCTTTTGTGTCTTTGGCTAATGTTTTCATTTTTAATATTTTTACCACTCAGGTTCATATATATTTTACTGCAGAACACAAACAATATGAACTGCCGGAGAGGTTCAATTGTTAATATCCGGTCTGTTGATATAATATATACAAGCATTAACGGGTTAAAAGAAACATCCGATAAGAGGTAAATACCGGGCATGGATCAGGAGCCAGACAAAAATCAAACCGAAGAACCGGCTTCTTTAGAAACGCCCCGGGCACCGGCCGAGCCGCTTAAAGAAGAAAAAACCGGACAAAATACGGCGACTCCGGAGCAAAACTCTTCGCCGGAAAAGTTTTCATCCGAACTGGAACAACCCAGCGAGAAGGTTCAGGCACTTCCGCCCAAGAAAAGCCTGGTGAGCAGGCTGCTTGGCAAGATTAAATCAATAAATATTTATTTACTGCTTTTCACCTTGTTGATAGTCCTCGCTACCGTCATAACTTTCGTCGCTTATCAAAAAACCCGCCAATCAGCCCAAGATGATTCAGCCGTCTCTCAAAACATCGACGAGGCCGTGCTGGACCAGCTAAGGAACACCGACGTCAGCATAGGCGACCCGAAGCAAATATTAAGCGTCGAGGCGAACGCCGTATTCGCAGGTTCGGTGCTGATCCGGGGCGATTTGGAAAGCGCCAGCCAAATCAAATCCCAAGGTCGAATCAGCACGCCGGCAATCAACGTATCCGGAACCGGGACCTTCCAGACCCTGCAAACGAACAGACTGCAAATAACCGGGGACAGCCAGATACAGGGCAATTTGAACGTACAGAATACCTTGTCGGTCAGCGGTTCGGGCAACTTCGGCGGAACCTTATCGGCTAATAAATTAAATACCCGGTCTTTGGAACTGTCCGGTAATTTGGTGATAAGCCGCCACGTAGAGACATCGGGCGGAACACCCGGTAAGTCTAACGGCAGCGCGCTCGGGGGCGGCGGCACGGCTTCGATAAGCGGCAGCGATACCGCCGGGACCGTCGCTGTAAATACCGGTAGCAATCCAAAATCCGGATGTTTTATAAGTGTCAGTTTCACCCAAGGTTTCAACTCCACCCCGCACGTAGTAATATCGCCCGTCGGCAGCAGCGGGGGTTCAATCGACTATTACATCAACCGTTCGAGCAGCGGCTTCAGCATCTGTTCCGCATCTACGCCTCCCGCCGGCAGAAATTTCGCTTTCGATTATATAGTCATCGACTGAAGTCTATAAGAGAAAATTTCTGAGACTTATGCTTGAGTACGATGCAAGGAAAAACCGAGCAACGGACTGAACCGTATAATTAATACGATGAAGGAGTAGCGGAAGTTCTGACGCAGCAGCGTGCCAAGAGCATTGGCAGAGTTTCTGGCTTTGCCAGAAAGCAGGCCAATGCAGCATAAGGTTCAGACGTCTAAAAAAACGGTTACTTGATTGCCCCGCACATGCATGATTCCGCGATCAATCTTGTATCGCTGCATGCTATTTTCCTCGTTTCTGACTACGACTTCTCCCGCATTGAGGATGGTCATAAACCGGTGATGCTCCGGTAGTATATCGAACGGGCCGGTGTCATTGACAGCCGATACGCTGGCGGCATTCCCGTCGAAATATGTACGAAAGGGGGAATGTATCTTTACGTGCAGCTTGGTATCTTCCGCCATCAGAGCACAATCTCCTCGATAGATTTCAGCGTCTGGTCACGAGTAAACAGTTCCCCGGGTATGCCGTTCAATTTTTCGGTAACGAACAGGTTCTGTGCGAAATTCTCTATGACCTTGCGGGCTTTGGAATAATCCGCCCGGTCGGTCGGAGAAAGTTCATTCTCGCCGATCACGGCGATTATGCTCTTTAGGGATTCGTATTTTTGAATTAGAGCCTGCACCTGGACGCTCAAAATATAATGACGATCGCCGACGACTTCCGGCGTCAGCAAAGAGGAATTGGTCCGAATCAAATCAACCGCCGGCCTTATACCTTGCTCGGCGACGAACCGGCTGAGGACCAATATCGCATCCAGTTCGTGCTGGATCATCTGGACTGCCGGATCGCTGACGTCATCGGCTGGCACGTAAATGGTCTGCACGGAAGTTATCGAGCCTTTATCGCTTGAGCTCAACCTGTCTTGCAACACTTTCACATCGGAAAATATGGTCGGCTGGTAGCCGCCTTCGCTCGGCACCTGGTCAAGTATCGAAGAAAGTTCATTCCTAGCCTGGACGAAGCGGTACATATTGTCCACGAAGAATAGGATGTCCCTTCCCTCCTCATCCCGAAAGTATTCCGCCAGGGCGGCGGCTGAAATACCTACCAGCGAGCGCTGAACCGGATTCTCGTTCATCTGTCCGAAGAACATGCAAGTATTCTTAAGCAAATCGGAACTCTTCAAGGTGTCATATAGCTCATGGCCTTCCCTGATACGCTCCCCGACGCCGGTAAAAAAGCCCAAACCCGCGCCGGTTTTAGCGATGTTATGTATGAGCTCCATGGTCAGCACCGTTTTACCGACACCGGCACCACCGATAATGCCTATCTTTCGCCCCTTGACGAAAGGCGTCAGAAAATCAATTACCTTTATACCGGTCTCCAGCACTTCGTTTTTCGAGGTTTTGAAATTACTGCTTTTGGCCGGTATGTTAAGTACGTTTCTGTAGCTGGTTTCTTTGGGATCCAGCGGTGGCAGGTTGTCCAGAGGCATGCCCAGCGCGTCGAAAATCCTGCCGATAGTCTTATCACCTACCGGTATTTCGATCCCTTTATGCATGCGGTGAGCCGCCATGCCCTTCTGAATCGTTTTGTCCGTCCGGAGATTAAGACACAAAGCCTGGCCGGATACGTTCAACCTTTCGACCACCAGTTCGGTCCGGTTTTCGTTATCAACCTTAACCAGCTCGCCTACCTGCGGTTCGTCATCATCGAAACCGACCATAACTATCATGTCTTTGACCGCAGTGACCGTACCAGCCATCAGACAATACCCCCGCTTAGATTGGATTTTTTCATCCCGTTGATAGTCTCCTTGATGCGGTCGTCTTTGATGGATCGTTTCATACGGTTATACCGGGTGGTTGTCTTCTCCAGACTTTCGTTGGCTGCGTCATGAGAAGCTGACATTGCCCGGAAGCGACTGGCGTATTGGGCCAGTTTGGACTGCAGTATCAACTGGCTCATGGCGATTTTCATCATTGAACGCTCAAGGTGGCCGATGACTGCATACGTACTCGGTTCGAATATATAAGTATCTTCACTGATGATGCCTTCCGGTTGCTCGGATCCGCTGCCGATCTCGCTGACCGCGCTGTTGACCGAAATTTTTTTAACTTCCTGCGTCATAAGCGAGATGTATTCCTGATAATAAACCACCGTGTCGGCGTACTGTTGTATATGGAGGGTTATCGGCTCGGTATTAATGTTCTGATCCTTCTCCGGGAGAGCGAAATACTTTTTGAATAAAACTCCCCGCTGATCAAGCTGGTTGGCCCCGTGTCTGCCGATGACTATTATGTCCTGTCTGTCCGCGTCATAATCCTTGAGCATCATCTCCACCAGCCGCTGGTCGATATCGCCGCTGAAACCGCCTTCCGAAGTAATGATGATAATAAGCTGGCGATCGCTGGCCTGGGAGTTGTGTTCTCCGCGGCCATAGCGAAAAAGCTTATCCACTCGAAGCTGGGTATAAATAGACCAAAGCTCGTTGAAAAACTGGGTCGACTGCAGCACCTGGTTCTTGACCTTGGCGATTTTCATGCTGGCTAAGCTTTCAAAAACCCCTGTTAACTCAACTATAGTTACCATGGCCTCGGTTTCCTTTTGTATATCATTTAGCCTGCCCATTGCCGACCTCCGTAACTACTTCTTTCTTGAGCTTTTCCCGCATCGATTTATAGTCCTTGTCTTCTTTGACCTTGGTCGCATGTTCCTCCGCCAGGTTTTTAAGATTGGTAACGTCGACTTTTTCAGTCGGTCGTTTATCGAGTACAATATCCAGCATCAGTTGCTGGGCGATCAGACTGTAGACATCGGTCGGGCTCTGCGTAATCAGCGAAAAGACATTGCGGCCTTTGCTCAGCGTGGCTTTGGACTCATCCGAGAGTTCGGATCCGAACCTGGAGAACTCTTCTGCCCGGCGGTATTCCGCCAGCAGTTTCAGTGTTTTCGCGGCCAGGTCCTTCTGATTATCGGTGTGTCCCACTCCTCCTACCCTGGTCACGCTAAGACCGATGTTTATAGCCGGACGGATACCGCTTCTGAAAACGTTCATATCCAGTATCCACTGGCCGTCCGTTATCGACATGATGTTGGTGGACAAAAACGCGGTTATGTCGCCGCCGCTGGCAAGCACCAAAGGTATGGCGGTCAGGCAGTTGCCGTTGGATCCTAAACGGCCGGCCCGCTCAAGCAGACTGGAATGCGCATAGAACATATCGCCCGGATACGAATCCCTGCCGGGACTGACGCCGCTCAACAGAGAAATCTCGCGGTATGCATGCGCATGTGAGGTCAGATCATCATAAATTATGATTGTGTCCTGGTTTTGTTTCTGCCACAGATACTCGGCTATGGAACAGGCGACATAAGGCGCAAGATAAGTCGATATCAAAGAATCGAACATGGTGGAGACCACCACTACAGAGTTTTTTAGCGAATCGGTAGTTTCCAGTTTATTTATCAGCATATCGACATCGCTTTTGCGCTTGGCTATCAGGCAATAAACCGTAACCTGGCCGGTGTTCTTCTGATTTATGGTAAGCTGGGTTGCCAGCGAAGTCTTGCCTGATTTGCTATCGCCAATAATCGCTATCCGCTGCCCCCGGACTATCGGAAAAATCGAATCAATAGACATCACGCCGCTTTCCAGTTGAGCCTCCAAAAGTTTTCTAGCGTGAAGTGGCGGGGCTTCATTGAACACCGGCCAGACACTGTCGGCCAGTATCGGGCCTTTGCCGTCGAGCGGTTGTCCGGTGCTGGAAACCACTCTGCCGACAAAATTTTTACCCACCCGACAGACCAGGCTGTCGTGCTGGACCACCGCCAGCGTACCCACGGACATGCTCCGGCTGCCCAGGTGCAGGACCAGCACACTATCTTCTAAGACCTGGTTGACAAATCCTTTCGAGCCGTCGGCAAACAATACAAGAGAGTGCAAATTCACCGGGTTTAAACCATTGAGACGAACGATGAATTTATCCACGGCGACGACTTCGCCGACCGGATGGCCGCTCTTTACCAGACTGTCAAAGTGCGTCTGAACGCTCATCCCGTTTTCTCCAACAGGTCGGATAATACTTTCTTACTGTCTTTGAACCGGTGCCGCAAACTCATGTCGAATACTTTGTTTGTCGTCCTCACCACACAACCGACGGATATGGTAGGCTGAATCCCGACCTCTATTATCAGATCCTTTTGCACGTTGGACCTGAACCAGGCCACGATTTTCTGCATCACCGCGGGGGAAGGCTCGACGGCGAAGCTGATATGCACCTTCTTGCTCGTAAGTTTAAGTTGGTGCAAATTGCCTATCAGATGTTTGCGGTGCGTAGCGTTGAGCAGGCTCAGGCCGTTAGTTTCGGCGACCTGTTCCAAAGCCCGGATGGTCTTGGGCAGGGTTGCTGTCATGCCCGGCGATTTCAAACGCGCCTGAAGCAAAAAATCATCCAGCTTTTCCGCCTCGCGGATGACTCTGCCCAGATCCAGATTGGTGACGATATCGGGGGTCAGTTCAAAGGCGGTATTTTTATTTTGTTTATTGCTCATTGACACTTAAGCTCCCGACTTAATATCTTCGATTATCGCCTGCTTGTTGTGTTCGAGTTCGCTCAGGATATATTCAAGCTGGTCCTCCAGACTGATCTGGTCGCCGATGGCATTGACCACGTAATGGTTGATTATCTCCGCCATATTATCTTCGAACCTTTGCATCAGATGTTGTTTCTCTTTATCGAAAGCCTCGTTCAATTGTTTGAGCATCAGTTGTCGCTGTTCTTCTATGGACTGCTGGGTCTTATTTATGGAATCAAGTGCAATTTCCTTGGCATCCTGGATAGACTCCTCGTATTTTTTAAAGGCCTCGTGCAGGGTCTTGGTTATCTCACGTTTCATATATTCATTAACCTCGGAAGTGGTAAGCCTTAGATCCTGTTGTAAAAACATTGCGTTTTCGCCGATTACCTTTTCGAAATGAAGCCGTCCACGGTTACGCAATTCTTCACGGAATTCGTCGTCGAAGATGTGCTGGACGGCCGATTCCGCTACTGATTTGAGGTCTTGTTCTTCTTTTTTGACCGAAGTGCTGTTACCCAGTCTGATGGCTACCCAGATGAACCCGGCGGTCGCCGCAACCAGCGAACCTACTATCAAAATCGTTGCTGCATTTTCCTGTATCATTTGCCCACCTTTTTCCGGTAACACTTAAAGCTTTAGTAGTAAATATACCCCAAACATACCGCATATGAAAACAGTGAGGCCGAGTATGACGACCTGTAACAGGCCGCGGATTATCGATGCCTTGGACAGCGGGTTTCTTCCCAGTGCCAACAGGCTGCTTTTGGTTCCACCATACAGCATGATACCTGTAAGCAGGCTGGTGGCGATAAATACTATCGAAGCCAGCCAGATACGGGCATTGCTGACCGGTTGGCCCGCTACCGATGATGAGACTTCCCGCAATATCTTCGGTACCGTATCGAGCCGTGAATTCTTTTGCAACGGGTTGGCCGCGATAGCTATGTCGGTTTCGATCCGCCCGAAATTAATCTGTTTATTGTCGGACTCCCTGGCGGTGGACCCGATGGCATCGCCTTGTCCGCTAAAGGCGGCGGCTGCCCGGCCCAGCACCAATGATTGTTCGCGGGTCGCCTTCATGGCGATACCGGAAAGCGAGGAAATGCTCAGATAATCGCCCGGTTCGATCATACCGTTCTCATCACTGACCAATACCTCATACACTCCGGTACTGGCTACGAAAACGGTCTGGTCTTCGCTGGCAATCACGACCGGCGAATCGTTCCTGGCGACAACTACGCCCTTCAGACTGTCAAGCGTCTCGCGGGTAAGCGGTTCTACCTTAGTCGGGTCACCATCTTTTTCCTTGACCAGCATGCCTTTTTGCAACGTCTGATCCGCCTTATAGCCACGGTTCAGTGTCTGGGCGGATAACATGCCGGTGATGACCAGCAGGCTCGAGACCGATAAAAAGATGACGGCCAGGATCTTTGAGGCTCCGCGAATCCTTGTGTTTGTTTTAAGCATAAATTTCCGAGGTGTTAATTCGGTTATGATTATAACCTTTACTTCCGGTTGCTCAAAACGGCGCGTGCTCCGCCCCCGCGTCCCCCGCAAACTATAAATGCTTATTGCAAATCTTTTGCAATATCAGGTTGTTAATGATTGCAGGGTTTTTAGCAGGTATTCGATATCCATCTCAGTAGTTCGCCGGCCGAAGCTGAACCTCAGCGTACTTCGGGCTTCATTATCGGAGAGACCTACGGCCTTAAGCACGTGTGACGGTTCTTTTGAACTCGCACTGCAGGCCGATCCGCTGGCCGCTAATATCCCCTTTTCATCCAACTGGAACAATAGCCGTTCATTATCGGCTCCGGGGAACGTAACGCTCACGATATGCGGCAGACGTTTTTTCGGATGACCGTTGATTACCGCACCGGGTTTTAGATTAGTCAGGCCTTTGATGAACATTGTCCTGAGTGTTTCTACCCCCGCCGCGTCGTCCTTTCGCTTTTGGGTCGCAGTCTTTAAGGCTTCGGCGAAAGCTATCAATGAAGCAGGATTTTCCGTACCGCTTCTTAAATTCCTCTGCTGGCCGCCACCGAGTATCTGCGGCACAAGCCTGGTTCCGGCTTTGACGAACAGAATGCCCGACTGCTTCGGTCCGTAAATCTTGCCTCCGTTTAGAGTCATAAGGTCCACCCCCAGCCGGTTGGCATGCACGTCCAGATAGCATGGCGCCTGGCAGGCATCGGTATGCAGATAAAGCGGTGTTTTGACGCCTTTGGACCGACGGGCTTTTCTGATTTGTTTGATAAGTTCAGCAATCCGACGGATCGGTTGAACCGTACCGAGCTCGTTGCTGGCCAGTATTACGCTTATCAAAACCACTTCATCATCCAGCAGTTTCTCCAGCGACTTAAGCTGTAAAACACCTTGTTTGTCTACCGGTATCAAGCCAAAGTCGTATAATTTGGCCGGGTTAAGTACGGATTCATGCTCAATGCTGCTGATCAGGAGCTTT
>DASUOG010000005.1:0-83240 GCA_036276755.1 Saccharimonadales bacterium (SeqCode)
ATGATATTGAAGCGGTTATACAGATAGATAAGATTATCAAGTATCCCCAAGACCAGCTCTTTATGTTTGCCATCAAGCAAGCCTTGCACCATAAAATAGCTGTCCCAATAATACAGTTCGTTGTAATCAAATTCATGTCCGGCTTCGAATGAAGGCACCAAAAACGGCTCCGGAAGACCTATAAGGTTACCCTCATCCTTGGGATGGAACCTTTCCAGTTCATGCCAATAAGATTGGATGTAATCCAGGGCGGGTTGTACATCGTTCAAGCTCAGGTTGTGATAATCCGAGGGAGCTACAATCCGTCTGATTCTGGTTTTTATACTTTTGGCTTTTTTGATTACCATTTTTTTAGACTACGGTTCAATCACCTGTTTAGTCAAGTAAATATCCCTAACTAACCCAGCTGCGGGCATTTTGAAACAACCTTATCCACGGACTTTGCCGGCCCCAATTATCCGGATGCCATGAGTGCTGATAAGTCAAAAACGACCTTTCCGGATGCGGCATCATGATCAATGCCCGCCCGTCGGTCGAGGTCAAAGCCGATACGCCGTTTTTCGAGCCGTTCGGATTCAGGGGATAAGTCTCGGTCACGTTGTGGTAATTATCTACGTATTGCAGAGGTATTAGATTATCGGCCAAAGATTTATTAAGTAAATCTTCGTCGAAAACCGCCCTTCCTTCGCCGTGAGAGACAACTATCGGTAGCACTGATTCTTCCATGCCGCTGAAGAAAATACTTGGTGATTCATTAACTTTCACGCTTATGAGCCTGGCCTCGAATTGTTCCGATTTATTTTTTAGGAATTTCGGCCAATGTTCGGCCCCGGGAATGATGTCCTTGAGGGCCGCCAGCATCTGACAACCGTTGCAGACTCCCAGACTGAAGGTATCGTTTCTCGCCAAAAAAGTTTTGAACTGCTCCCGCAATGAATCAGTATAGAGTATGTTTTTTGCCCAGCCCTGCCCTGCTCCCAGGACATCGCCGTAGGAAAAGCCGCCGCAGACGGCCAGGCCGTGGAATCTGTCCAGATTGGCCTTCTTATGAATCAAGTCGTGCATGGTAATATCGACTGATTCAAAACCGGCGAGGTTGAATGCGGCCGCCATCTCGTTCTGCCCGTTGACACCTTGTTCGCGCAATATTGCCACCTTCGGTTTGCCGCGATAATCAACTTTAAGCGGCTCAAACGATACCTGCGGATTTATACCCGGGTCATCATCGTCTTCGATAAGCTTGAACTCCTCGTCGGCACACGCTTCGTTGTCCCGTATCCGTTGTATCTGATGACTGGTCCGAGACCACAGGCTTTCTAGATCGGCTCTTTTCTTATCAAGCACGTTTTGCCCCTTGTCCGTGAATCTGATTCGGTTAATACCGTTAGGTTTGCCCAAGATATAAAAATTACGTTTGAAGTACTTGTTCAATATATTTTGTGCTCGGATTTTTTCGGCATCTTTTACTTGGATGACGGCGCCCAGCTCCTCGTTGAATAGCTTTTCTATAGAGGAGCCGGAAATTTTTGATAAGTCTATATCGATGCCGAGTCGTCCGGCGAAAGCCATCTCAAGCAGCGTGGTGAAAAGACCGCCGTCCGAACGGTCATGGTAAGCCATTATCAGATTCTTTTCCCGGAGTTCGCCTAAACAAGAGATAAGGCTTGGAAGCACTTTGGGATCATCGACATCAGGTACTTCTTTGCCGATTTGGCTGTAAGCCTGAGCGAGGGCGGACCCGGCCATACGGTTCTTGCCTGGGCTTAAATCTATGAAAATCAAGCTCGAATCAGGTACCGGTTTTAATTGTGGAGTCAAGGTTGAATTAATATCTGCGACCGGAGCGAAAGCACTGATTATCAATGAAACGGGCGATGTGACGGATTTCTGACGGCCGTTTTCTTTCCAAACGGTGCGCATGCTCAACGAATCCTTGCCGACAGGGATAGTAAGGTCGAGTTCGGGACAAAATTTCTCCCCGACCGTTTTTACCGTTTGGAATAATTTATAATCCTCCGCTTTATAACCGGATGCCGCCATCCAGTTCGCTGAAAGCTTGATGTCCGATATTTTCCCAATCCCCGCCCCGGCTATATTAGTTACTGCTTCGGATATTGCCATGCGTGCTGAAGCCGGAGCATTGACGATAGCCAGTGGTGTCCGCTCGCCCATAGCCATAGCCTCCCCCGTCTTGCCGGAAAACCCGGTTTTAGATACTGCTACGTCGCTGACCGGTGTCTGCCAAGGGCCGACCATTTGATCGCGGGCGATTAGGCCGCCGACACTTCTATCACCTATGGTTATCAAAAATTTCTTACTTCCTACTGCCGGAATCTGGAGCACTCTGGCAGCTGCCTCTTCAATTTCTATGTCGTTTAAATCCAAGGCAGGCCGCTGCTGCCTGGACGGGACTGCATTTTTAGTTATCTTCGGGGGGCCGCCAAAAAGCAACGACATTGGTATATCGGCCGGCCGGTTGGCAAACAAAGCATCGTTGATGACCAGCTGTTTTTCTTCGGTAGTCTCACCGACGATGGAGTAAGGGCAGCGCTCGCGGGAACAGATTTGTTCGAATCTCGGTATGTCATGTTCCTCGATGGCAAGCACGTATCTCTCCTGCGCCTCATTGCACCATATCTCCATCGGGCTCAAACCCGGTTCGGCAGAATCTATATTGCGTAGTTCGAATTGGGCGCCGAGGTCGGAGTCATGGACTAGTTCGGTCAACGCGTTGGAGAGCCCGCCGGCCCCGACATCATGGATGGAGATGATCGGATTTTTGTCCCCCAGATTCGCGCACTGATCTATGACTTCAAACGCCCGCCTCTGGATTTCGGCATTGCCTCTTTGTACCGATGCAAAGTCCAGCTCGGCATCGCTTGCCCCGGACTCCATGCTGGAAGCCGCGCCTCCGGCCAGACCGATGAGCATAGCCGGACCGCCGATGACGACCAGTTTGGCACCGGGTTTTATTTTGCGCTTGTCCTTCATCGCATCCCGTATGGAACCTACGCCTCCGGCGATCATTATCGGTTTATGATATCCCCAGGACTCACCTGCGTTATCGTTCTGCCGGGCTTCATAGGTTCTGAAATAACCGGCGGTAACGGGGCGTCCGAATTCATTGTTGAATGACGCGCCGCCAAGCGGTCCTTTGATCATTATCTCAAGCGGCGAAGCTATGGTATCCGGCTTGTTGCTATTTATTTCCCAAGGCTGCGGCAGGCCGGGTATACGCAGGTTGGACACACTGAATCCGGTGAGACCCATCTTGGCTCTGGCTCCCCGCCCGGTAGCGTTCTCGTCACGTATTTCGCCACCCGCACCGGTCGCCGCGCCCGGGAATGGAGCTATGGCTGTCGGATGGTTATGGGTTTCAACCTTGATTACCAGGTGTGATTGTTCCGGTTTTTGTTTGTAAATACCGGTCTTCGGATCCGTCAAAAGTTGTTTTTCCTTATGTCCGTTCAAGACGGCGGAGTTATCGCTATATGCGCTGATAACGCCGCCAGGGTTCTTCTCATAAGTATTTTTTATCATTTTGAATAAGCTTTTCGGCTGTTTCTTACCGTCTATAAACCAATCGGCATTGAAGATCTTATGGCGGCAATGTTCGCTGTTGACTACGCCGAACATCATCAGCTCCAAATCGGTCGGGTTGCGTTTTATCCCAAGGTAAGCATCATATAGGTAATCGATTTCCTCGTCCGATAAGGCCAGTCCCAGCTGTTTATCGGCCGTTTTAAGTGCAGACTTGCCCTCTTTTAATACGTCTATGACGGTCAAGGGTTTCGGCTTGTGGTTTTCAAACAGCGAGCTTGCCTTTTTTAGATCATCAAATACGGTCTCGGTCATCCTGTCATGCAGCAGGCTTGCCAGCTGTTTATCGGCCAGCTTGTCATCGGACTTTATGTAATAGGCCGTTCCTCTTTCGATTCTGTTGACCCTCAGGCCGGACGCGTGTGCTATCGAAGTGGCTTTTGACGACCAGGGCGAGATAGTACCCGGTCTGGGCACTACCAGGAAAAATTCACCTTCACGGTTACCGGTGTAGGGAGAGCCGTAATCAAGCAATTTTTTAAGCGCCTTCTTCTGCCCGTCGTCCAGCTCTTTGTCCGTATCCGCGAAGTGAATGTATTCTGAGGAGACACTGCGGATGGAGGGTTGGAACTTTCGGAGCTCGGCCAGCAGATTGCCCAAGCGAAAATCACTGTCCGCCGCAATTCCTTTGAAGTTAAGAAGCATCCTGAATCTTAATCCGTATTAACATCAAATATTTTACACCAGCCGTTATCTGACCGATAGGCTGCGCCCGGCAAAAGTTATGTTTTTATGAACTATCTTGAGTTGTTTGGGGCCTTTTTCCACCCTGCCGGCTATCCTTGCCTTGATACCGCAAGTATTTGATATTTCGACTGCTTTTTTTGCGTCTTTTTCCGGCAGGTACACGGCATATCCGGCCCCCATGTTGTAGTTACCATACATTTCCTGCTCATCATTACCGCTTTGTCGGGCTATGAATCCGAACACCTCCTGCACGGGAGGCGGATTATCGACGGTGTAAGTATAATCGGCGGTGGCACGCATTATCTTTCGCCAACCGTGTCCGGTAATATTTGACAGATAATGCACATCCAGGCCTTCGTCGAACATCCTTCTGATCGGTTTTGCGTACAGATGAGTAGGTACTAGAAGGGCTTCTCCATAGGTCGTTCCCGACGGGAGCCTGGTGCTATATCCGTCGTCCAGCTTTTTCGCTATTTCCCGCGTCAAACTGATTCCGTTCGCATGTACGCCGCTGGATTCCAGCAGTACGATTGCGTCACCGGCCTTGAGCTTCGATTCGTCGACGAGTTCGGATTTGGGCTTGATAACACCGAACGCGCAACCGGCCAACTCCAGCGAACCGTCGCTTATTATCCCCTTCAGGGCCTGGGTTTCACCACCACCCCATACTATCTGGGCTTCGTCACAGGCAGTTTTCCAGCCATTGATAAAATCCTCGGTAACCCGCTTATCGTTTAACCAATCGTATGAGCTCGATGACCAATAAGCATTGCTGGCGACCGGAGTCGCGCCCACGCTTATAAGATCATTGATGAATGTGGCTACGGTATCTTGGGCGATAGCAGCAAAATGCGACTTGCCCGTTTCCTCGTATATGCTTTGGGCTATCAGGCTCTTGGTGCCTAGACCTTCTTGTACCAGTGCTCCGTACATATCCCCCATATCGAAAACATAAGCCGACTCGCCTCTGATACCGGGCACTTCTTTGAAACCGAAAGGCATATTACCCGAGGTTTGAGCGCCAAGTTTTTGGGCCAGTACTTTAGCCGGGTCGGCGATAGAGTAATTGACACTTTTGTGATATGAAAGTTTCTTGACCATTCCTTACCTATAGCTTAGCTTTTAAACCGACCTACTGTAAAGCCAAAGTTGCCCCGGACCGCACGCGGTTTCCTTTGGTCCGTATTTGTACCAGTTTTTACCTGTGTTAAAATCAAAATAAATCAAACAATCAAACTTGGGGGCCAGTTGAATACTATTAACAGTAAGAAATTACAGATTTTTTCCGGTAGTCATCATAGTGAACTTGCGGTGATGGTGGCGGACCGTCTCGGTATCGGGCTATCCAATACAGGGATCGAGAAATTCGCCAACGGTGAAATAAAGTGCCATTTGGAAGAGTCGGTTCGCGGAGCCGACGTTTTTATTTTTCAGGCGCACACCGATTCGGTGGCCGAAGCGTTGATGGAGCAAGCTATTATCATCGACGCGGCTAAACGCGCCTCTGCCAGTCATATTACCGCCGTCTGCCCATTTTTCGGGTATGCCAGACAGGACAGGAAATCCTCCGGTCGCGAACCAATAACCGCCCGGTTGGTCGTGGATATACTATCTGTAGCAGGCGCCGACAGGATCGCTAGCGTCGATCTACACGCCGGCCAGATACAGGGTTATTTCAACGGCCCGTTCGATCATCTCATAGCACTGCCGGTGCTCGTGGATCATCTCAAACAAAAGTTTAAGGACGAGGACCTGGTCATAGTATCGCCGGATGCCGGAAGAGTAAAATTGACCGAACGCTATGCATCGAGATTAAATGCGGATATCGCGATAGTGCATAAACGACGTTTCAAAAAGAACGAGGCCGAAGCAATAGATATAATCGGTAACATCAAAGATAAAAGGTGCATAATTATTGACGATATGATTGATACGGCCGGTACGATGTGTGCGGCGGCAAGTCTGCTTATGGAAAGCGGTGCCAAATCCGTATCGGCGGCGGCAACCCATGGATTGTTTTCCGACCCGGCAATTGATCGGATACGGAAATCGCCGATAGATCATCTGGCTGTCACTAATACTCTGCCTCTTCCATCAAAAAGCAAAGAACTCAAATCCCTGGAGGTCGTTTCAGTAGTTGATTTAATAGCCGATGCTATCAAAGCCATCTTCGAACAACGCTCAGTATCAGCTTTGTTCGACGGATTAAACCAAGGCCTTTAAGTCCTAGATTTTTCTCTTTTGCCAATATCTTTGCGATAATGCATATTGTCAAAGTGGATTAACCCTACGGCTTGATAGGCTTTCTTGATGGCTTCTTCCAAAGAATCCGCATATACCGTGACGTTCAATACCCTGCCGCCTGAAGTGACTAATTTGTCATTTATAAGTTTGGTGCCGGCATGGAACACCACCACATTATCCAGCTTCTCCGCCTCTTCAGTGCCATGAATCTCAACACCCTTCTGATAATTGCCGGGGTAACCGCCGGAAGCAAGGACGACCGTGACTGCAAAGCCTTTTTTCCACTTTACGCTTTTTGGTTTGAGTCTATTATCGGCACACGACTTCAGCACATCATATAAATCACTATCCAAAAGGCGCATATAAACCTGGGTCTCCGGATCGCCGAAACGGGCATTGTACTCCAGGACTTTAGGGCCGGATTTCGTAATCATCAACCCGGGGTATAAACAACCAATGAACTCACTGTTTTTATGCCGCAGATTTTCCAAAACTGGGTCGATGATCTGATTATCCACTTGATTTTTCAGTTTATCCGACACCCAGGCTACGGGTGCGAAAGCACCCATACCGCCGGTGTTGGGTCCCGTATCGCCGTCGAATACCTGCTTATGGTCCTGACTGGGAGGAAAAACAGCGTAACTTTTTCCATCTGACAAAACGTGGAACGACACCTCGCTGCCTTTTAGAAAGTCTTCGATTATTACCGTATCGCCGGCCGAAGAAAAAGCTTTTTTCACCATTATCAACTCTATTGCTTCTTCCGCGTCTTCAAAATCTTCGCAGATGATCACACCTTTGCCCAAGGCCAATCCACTGGCTTTTATCACCAGAGGATAACTTTGCTCGCGTGCATATTTTTTGGCTTTATCAGGGGTGGTAAAGCTTTTGTATCGGGCTGTGGGTACCTTGGCTTCATCCATCACAAATTTGGCGAATGCTTTGGAAGATTCTATCCTGGCAGCTTTTTTTGAAGCGCCAAATACTGAAAAACCATTTTTCTTGAATTCATCGGCCAGTCCGCCAGCCAGCAAGTCATCGGGGCCGATTATCACAAGATCCATGGATTCTTTTTTACAGAAATCTATCAATTCTTTCGTTTCCGACGGCTTTAAATCAACGTTTTTCCCTATATTTCTTGTACCGGCATTACCGGGCGCGATGAAGACTTCTTTGACCTTCGGTGATTTTGATAATTTCCAGGCCAAGGCGTGTTCCCTGCCGCCCGTGCCCCCGATAACTATTACTTTGTTATTCATTGCTCAATGCTCTCCCTGGTATTTTTGCTGGTTAATTATAAACCTATCTACGTCACGGGCCAGATGTGCTTTTTCCGAGGCCTTTATCCTCTCGAATAGCTCGTCAGGGGTTTCATCAGGCACCCGCGGTATTTCGTGGTGTGAGATTACCGGACCGTCGTCATACTCTGAATCTACGGCGAACAAGCAGTGTCCTGCCTTCATACCCCGGGTTATTACGGCTTTTTGGACATGTATGCCATACAGACCCTTCGTTGCCGGCAACAGGCCGGGGTGGGTATTGATCATGCGGCTCTGATATACGGAGCGGAAATCTTCTTTCCAGCCGTATGTATCGACGATGCTTTTGCCGACCAGTTTCATATACCCCAGCAGAAGCACGAGATCGATTCTCATATCAATCAGTAACTTTAGGATGGCCTTCTCCTCGGCAGCGGTTTGACGGCCGAATTCCACCGGTTCATCGCCTACCGGAGGATGTGTGCTTTTTCCGATGTGTACCGCTTGTATGTTCAGATTGTGCGATTTATTAAGATTGCGTATCCGTTCGAATACCTTGGCTTTTTTATTGTTGCATACGAGAAGGACGACCTCCCCGCTTACTTCCTTGTTGATTACGGACTTTATGAATGACTCGGCAGTCGTTCCGCTACCGGACGCCAAGATAGCTATTCTAGGGGAAGCCATTCTCTAGACGAGTGCTCCTACAGATTTCGTACGGCTGATTTTCTTATAAACAATCGGCTTTTTAACCGGCCGGGCATTGATATAGTTGATTCCTTCCACCTTTTTGCCGATAGGTATCGGGTATTCACCGGTAAAAGCGGACGTACAGAAAATACTTTTTGGCAAACCTGTAGCCTTGATCATGCCTTTAAGGGACAAATAATTGATGGAATCCGCACCCATGTACCGGCATATTTGTTCATTGTTCATCTTAGCCGCTATCAAATCGTCCTGAGAGGGGGTGTTGATGCCGTAGAAATCGGGATACATTACCGGCGGTGAACTTATCATCAAATGTATCTTGCGGGCTCCTGCTTCCTTAAGCATGGCCACGACCTGCTTCAGGGTAGTACCTCTGACGACCGAGTCATCGACAAGGATGATATCGCGGTTCTTCAACGTCTTGGTAACAGGATTAAGCTTAAGCATCAGATCGCGTTTGCGCAGCGCGTCGGTAGGTCGGATGAACGTGCGGTTTATGTAACGATTCTTTACCAGACCGAGCTCAAGAGGAATACCGCTGGATTTTGAATAGCCTAGGGCAGCAGGGATCGATGAATCCGGCACGGGTATTACTACGTCACCTTTGAGTGAATATTCTTTTGCCAGTTGATGACCGAGGTTTCCCCGCACTTCGTTAACGCTTTTGCCCAAAAGAACGCTATCGGGCCGAGCGAAATATACGAATTCAAAAATATCCAGCTTCTGGTTAGGTTTTGCCAGCTGATATGAATGGAGTCCGTCTTTGTCGACTACAACCATTTCACCTGGCCGCACATCACGCACCGCTTCGGCGCCGATGGTTTCAAACGCGCATGTTTCCGACAATATCACATAACCACCGTTCAACTTTCCGATGCTAAGCGGACGAATACCGCACTTGTCTCTGAAGGCTACCACACAGGACTTGTCCATCGCGACGGCAGAAAAAACCCCCTGAAAGAGGGGGTATGATTGTTTGATTGCTTCCGGCAGGCTGGCTCCTTGCTTGATATGCACGTCGATAGCCGCCGTCATCATGCCGGAATCATTGAGGCCGATGATATTCACTTCGCTCTTGTTTAAGAATGTCTCCAGCTTGTCGGTAAGCGGCAAATTGCCGTTATGAGCGAAGGCAAAGGTCCGGTTTCGGTTCAAAAACGGTTGGTTATAGATAGAATCACGTCCGCCTGACGTAGAATAACGGTTATGGCCGATGGATATATGGCCCGGCAGGCCGGCCAGATCTTCTTCCTTATAAACGTTAGCCACTAAACCGAAGTCAGAAAAATCATAAACGTGCTTACCGTCCGAAGTAGCGATTCCCGAACTTTCCTGCCCGCGATGCTGCAAGGTCCAAAGACTGTAATAAGCCAGTCTTGACGCTTCGGAACTTGCTCCGAAGGAACCAAAAACCGCGCACTTCTCTCGTAACTTATCTTCAGTATACATAACGCTTAATGCTTTATATCCTTATTCTAAAGTATTGACAGCTTTTTTCAAGAGTCGGAATGCTGTTTTAGATAAGCATCCAGCGTGTTCCTAAGTAGAACCGCGACCGTCACCGGTCCGACGCCGCCCGGCACCGGTGTTATAGCGCCGGCTACATTTTCTAACTCAATAAAATCAACGTCACCCACCATTCGGTCGTTTACAAAATTAGTACCGACGTCGATGATGACGGTGCCCTTTGCCGCGTCAATATGCTGTTTGGTTATCAGGTGCGCTTTGCCGGCGGCTACTACCAGGACGTCGGCCGATTCCGTGTAAAAGGCCAGATTTTCGGTTTTGGAATGGCAGACGGTTACAGTAGCATCCCTCTCGACCAACAACCCGGCTACCGGTTTGCCGATTATCCGGCTGCGACCGACTACCACGGCGTGTTTGCCGGCGGGGTCTATATCATAGCCATTTAGGATTTCAATGACCGCTTGGGCAGTAGCAGGTGCGAAAGCATCAAGGCCGCCACCTAACCGACCGGCGCTTAACGGACTGGCTCCATCGATATCTTTTGCGAGCGGTATCAGCTCCCTGGCTCCATCGATATCAATGTCATGCTTGAGTGGAGTTTGGATAATGATGCCATGGGTAGCAGTATCTTTCGCGAGTTTTTTAATCCTTTCTAAGAACGCGCCGCTATCCGTATTTTCCGTCAAATTCACCAGTCTGGCCTCAATACCGGCCTTTTCTGCAGTTTTTCTTATCTTATTTACATAGGCAAGGGTACTCTCATTGGTTGTTGCCAGGACTATCGCCAAAACCGGTCGGCTGGGCAAGGAGACAACGGTTTTTGATACCGATTCCATGATTTGTGCCGCGATTTTTTTACCGTCCAAAAGCTTCGGCATGATCATTCCCCCTGCTCTTCCAAAAGATTGCCGGTGCGCCGCAAAAGTTCATCACAAAAGTTTATCCGGGAGGTTATATCCTCGGGTCTATTATCCATATCCTTGAGGTTGGTAATAATCATTGCTTTTGAGCAGCGGAGCGCCGCTCCAAGATTGGCAAACACTACCGTCAGATCGGCGGATAATTTTTTGTTGAATTTAGCATGGTTCTGTTCGCAAAAATGCACTAAGGCTTCGCAGTTATCGACCATCTCTATGCTGGGGCGCATAGCGGCAGTCAAAGCTTCGTCAATCTGCTTGGAATCCCTGGTTTTGTAAGCTTTACCGACTTGCTTGAAAGCCCTGGCGTCTGCGTCAGCCAGATTTAAATATATATTTATTTTAGAAGACAATGTATTTGCAAAATCTTTTAGTGTCTCGTCTTTGCTGTATGCACACACCATCTTAAGGGTAGCGGCGGCCAAGGCGCCATTAAGGGCCGCTACGGCTCCGCCTCCCGGGGTAGGTGTCCTATCTCCCAAATTTCCCAAGAAATCCTTAAGGGTATCGTCGTTCACAACCAAATTGTAGCATTGAACTTAAGGATTTTTTATATTCTTATCGTCATCGATTACAGCGTCGTGCATTTCTTGCCGGTAAGCCAGGTACTTTCCGGCCAGTTCACTGTCGGTTACGGCAAGTATTTCTACAGCCATCAAGGCGGCGTTCTTAGCACCGTTTTCCGGCATGGTGGCGAGCGGTACTCCCGGCGGCATCTTGATATTCGACCATAACGCTTCATGATCATGCGGATTTTTCTTGATCGGTACGGCTAGAACCGGTAAAGAGGTGTGTGATGCCGTCATACCCGGTAAGTGGGCGGAGCCGCCGGCACCGGCGATAATGACTTTAAGTCCACGTTCCTTCGCCGAGTTTGCATACTCACTCATCACGTCAGGCGTACGATGGGCGGAAACTATTCTCATCTCGTAATCTACACCGAACTCGGTTAAAATTTGCGCGGCGGCGTCCATTATCTCTTTGTCCGATTTAGAACCCATTATTATTCCGACTTGCGGTTTATCCATAATCTTCTCCTAAACCCCGATTAGTTTCCTTGCCTTTCTGGCATTAGCTACGGCTTCCTCCATTGTACCTGCTGTTGCGTTGATATGTCCCATTTTCCTATCTATCTTAGTAGGTTTCTTACCGTATATGTATACGCTTACTCCCGGAATATTTTCGGCATCCGCTACGCCATTTAGTTCTACCGGGCCATTTCTTTCGCCCAATATGTTGATCATACAACAGGCAGGGGATTTTAGGACAGGTTCCTTCAATTCGCGACCGGTGATTGCCAGGATATGCTGTTCGAACTGCGAAGGCTCGCACATGTCCATCGTGTAATGGCCGGAATTATGGACTCTGGGAGCTATTTCGTTGACCAGGATTGTGTTGTCTTCACCCAAAAACATCTCCACCCCGTAAATCCCGGCTCCGTTTAATTTGGAAACGGCTTGTTTAGCTAGATTTTCGGCCTTTTTTTTGACGACCTCGTCAATTTCTGCGGCCGCATAAACTTCGGTACAGATATTTCGGGCATGTACGGTTTCTACAACCGGATATGCAATGGTGTTTCCCTTTATATCTTTTGCGATCATCACCGCCAGCTCTTTTTTAAAATTTATGATCTTTTCAGCATAAATTTCTCTTCCGGCAAACCTTTCCGCTGCATCTGCTAATTCCGATTTGCTTGTTATCAAGGTGTTCCCGCGACCGTCGAACGAGTCTGTCGTGGATTTTAAGATCAGACCACCCCAGTCGTCAAAAGCTGTTTCTGCGGTTGAATTGCTATCTATTTCCAGAAATTCTGCCGTGTTTAGGTCGTTTCTTTGCAAAAATAGCTTTTGTTCGTATTTATTTTGAATCATTTTTATCGTGTCCGGCGACGGGTTTACAGGTTTAGAGTCCGCTATGGTTGCGAGCGCTTCGGCATTGATATGTTCGAATTCAATCGTTATATAGTCGGCTTTTTGAGCCAGCTCAATGGCAGCTTCTCGGTCCCGGTAAGGAGCAACTATCTGCTCTGCCCCGGCCTGGTGAGCCGGACAATCCGGCGTCGGGTCGATTACAATCACTTTGAATCCAAGACTGGCCGCGGCTTCAGTCAACATTCTTCCGAGCTGTCCGCCGCCGACTATTCCTATGGTTTTCGGCATTATGGATATATTGTACTGCAATTGTTTATAATAGTTATAAGATGCCAACCTTATCAGCCAATACTCTGAAACGGACGGAGTATGATTTTGCGGGTCAGACCGGAATTTATCATGGCAAAGTCCGTGATATTTACACCATTCGGGATAAGTATGTCGTGATGATAGCTACCGACCGAATATCCGCTTTTGATACCATTTTGCCAAGACCCATACCGTACAAAGGCCAGGTGTTAAATCAGCTGGCCGCATATTTTTTAGAAAAAACCGAAGATATAGTCCCAAACTGGCTAATGAGCGCCCCTGACCCGAACGTCAGCATAGGACTCAAGGCCGAACCGGTGAAGATAGAGCTGGTTATCCGCAGCTGTCTTGTCGGACATGCCTGGCGCGAGTACAAGTCCGGCAAAAGAACCCTTTCCGGCGTAACGCTGCCCGACGGGATGAGAGAGTATGACAGTTTTCCAAAACCTGTTATAACGCCGACGACCAAGGCCGAATCAGGTCACGATGAAGACATAACCGCCACGGATATCGTGGCTCAGGGTTTGGCGACGAAGGAGGAATGGGAGCAATTGACCGTCTATATGCGCGAATTGTTCGATCGTGGCCGGCAGATGGCCGCAGACCGCGGCCTGGTACTTGCGGATACTAAGTATGAGTTCGGCCGCTTGGATGGCAAGCTGATATTGATAGACGAGGTACACACGCCGGATTCATCCAGGTATTTCCACGCCGACAGCTACCGGGCTTTTGTTGAAGACAAAAACGACCAAGCTCCCGAACATCTGTCGAAAGAGTTCGTCCGCAGCTGGCTGATGCGAGAAGGTTTCTCAGGCAAGAAAGGACAGGAAGTGCCCGTACTTAGCGATGAATTCATCAACGAAATATCCGAACGCTACATACAGCTTTATGAGAAAATGACGGGTAAGGATTTTGTAAAGCAAGCACAAACCGATATTGTTAAGAGGATAAACGATAATGTTAACAAAGCTATCGAGGAATTGAACTGATATGTTGAAGCGATTCGAGTTACCTGAAGCAAACCATCCCGGTTACGGCACAATCGACCCCTTGGACAACCGTTATTTCGATGCCGCAGTTGCTAAATATTTATCGGAACAATCGCGGGTAATCTATCAGGCTTATATGGAAAGCGCGCTGGCGCACACTCTGGCGGAATTCGGTATTTGTACCCAGGAAATCGCTGAAGAGATCGAAGCGGCAGCCCGAAAAATGGATATAGACAAAGTTTATCAGGAAGAAAAAATTACCAGACACGACATCAAGGCCTTGGTGAACACCATCAAAGCTGAGATTTCGGACAAGTCGAAACCGTATGTGCATTTCGGCGCTACATCATATGACATCATTGCTAATTCCCAGGTACTTCAACTGCGGGATGTTACTGACGACGTGGTTCTTCCCCGTTTGCGGGAATTAATAAAGACGCTAGCCGATCTGGCTGAGAAATATGCCGATACGCCGCAGATCGGCCGGACGCACGGTCAGCATGGCGTGCCTATAACTTTCGGCTTCGCTGTCGCCGAATATGTATACCGTTTGAGCGGAACTTATGCTGCCTTAGATGACCTTTCCTCGGCACTACGGGGTAAATTTTCCGGGGCGGTCGGCGCTTACAACGCACTTGATGTTTTTGTCGATGAGCCTCTACGCTTTGAAGAGTCGGTGCTTGCAAAAGCAGGCCTGAAACCGGCCGGTTATTCTACGCAGATCGCTCCGCCGGAGCAAATTATCAGGCTGGTTGATGAATACGCTATTTTAGCCGGAATCATGGCTAATCTGGGCCATGATATGCGAGCGTTACAACGGAGCGAAATCGCGGAAATAAGAGAGAAGTTTAGCGAAGGACAAGCCGGTTCCTCAACCATGGCGCACAAACGCAACCCGTGGAATTTTGAGAATGTTGTAAGCATGCATAAGCAAGTCCTATCGCAAATGGTCAATGCCAACTTGAACATAGCCAGTGAACATCAACGCGACCTGACCGATTCCGCCTCTTCAAGATTTTATGTGCTGGTACCGGCGATAACTGCCAGTATGATCACGCGTTTGCAAAAGGTCATGGGTAATATTGAAGTCGACGATCAGGCCATGCGACGTAACCTTGACCAAAGCAAAGGAGCGATAGCCGCTGAGCCGCTTTATCTGCTGCTTGAGAAGTACGGACATGTCTCGGCGCATGAAGTAGCTAAGAAACTGTCTCAGCAGAGCCTAAAGACCGGTACATCATTATATGACATCGTTTCCAATGATTCTGAAATAGCCGGATTCTGGGAGAAATTCACAGCAGATGAAAAAGCATTGATAAAGGACCCAGCAAAAAATTATCTCGGTCTGGCTGCTGAAAAAACCCGGCGGATAATCAGAGACACCCCAGTCATAAATTGACAATAAGCATAAAAACTTATACAATATTCACATGACTTCAAGAGAGTTCGAGGACAGGGTTTTCGGCGTTGTCGATAATGTTAGAAAACTGGCTACAGACGTGTGGAGTAATATCTTGCATCCGCACGACGAGTCTTTTCTGGAAGTGGGGATTGATGAGCCGAAAGAATTCACCGTATCGTTAGAAGAAGGTGGAAACAGCCGATTTTTACCGGCCTTAGCTATAGCCGCGGCCGCAGTTAACTCAGATCCGAACGTTGAGCCAGCCGATGCCTTCGAACAATTCAAGACGACCTTAGAAGAGCGAGGCCGGCCTTTGTCGCGAAGCGATAAACCGCTCTCGACCAGCAATACTATAGATGCGATTTACGATCAAGAAGGCACTCCGGAATATTTGGAAGGGGTCTACATCGATTCACGTCGCAACCGAAACCGCGATCTGGCCCGCGTTGAAAGGGAGCTGACGATTCCGCTATCTCGCGAAAAGTCGGTGTTGCTTATGCCCTTTGACCGCAAGCGGGTGTTTAAAACCCCCAGCGACTTGCCGGAAGAAGTAATAAGGACTCCCATCTGGGGCGTAGTATTCGGAGCTTATATGCCGACTGACGAGATGCAGATTGCAACGCGGCCTATGTCCACTATGTACAGGGTGGCTTTTCCAGTCCCTCTAGGCGAAGAAGGACGGGAAGAAGTCAGGCCATTAGAATTACCGGCTATTATTATTTCTAATACGCTTTCGAATGAAGAAGTTATGCGGGGCCATGAAAACATGACCCATATTGTCTACAATCAGAGAGACTAGCTATACTCATCCCAGGATTTGACGGCGATATGTTGCAGTTTTTTCTGGCCAAGGCATCTTAGGAGCAGCCTGGCCGTCTCGGCATTGGTCATCAGCGGGATATGATGGTCTATCGTCAACCGGCGTATCTCATAAGCATCCTGTGCCCTTTCATCAGCATGGTATGGAACACATACCACAAGATCCAACTTGCGTTTAGCGATATATTCGGCCAGCGAATGTGTTTTATGTTCTTTGATTTTGCTCAGTTGCTTGGATGGTATGCCGTGGTCGCGCAGGAATTTGTGCGTACCGGGGGTGGCGAAAAGTTTATAGCCTTGCTGATGCAGTTCGGACAGCTCGTCGATGAATTTGAATTTCTGCTCATCCGGCAGACTGATACAGATATTTTTGCCGGTGATTTCCTGGTCAGTAGCCAGCCAGGATTTATAAAATGCTTCGGTGAGGTTATTGCCGAAGCAGGCTACTTCACCGGTGGAAGCCATCTCCACGGTCGCTACGGGATCGGCCCCCTTAAGCCTATTGTATGAAAATTGCGGACTTTTTACCGCTACGTAATCTAAATCAAGCGTGTTATAGGTTGCTGATTCATCCAGTTCGTCTAAGATGGCCTCTGTTGCCAGCTGGATAAAATTATGTTTGGTAACTTTGGAAACGAACGGGAAACTGCGAGAGGCCCGCACGTTGCACTCGATGACCTTAATCTGGTTCTTCTTGGCTAGAAATTGGATATTAAAGGGTCCGGTGATGTTCAACGCCTTGATGATCTTGGCCGTTATGCGGTTGGTCCTACGGATGGTTTCCAGATATAGATACTGAGCCGGCAGGGCCACCGTCGCATCACCGGAATGAACTCCGGCGTTTTCGATATGTTCGCTGATCGCATAGACCACTAGCTTGCCGTCCTTGGCGACCCCGTCGATCTCAATCTCTTTGGCGTGGGTGATGAAATCGGATATCACCACCGGATGTTCAGGCGATAAATCGGCGGCTTTTTGTAGGTAATGTTTCATTTCCTTATCCGAGTAGACGATGCTCATCGCTCCGCCCGAGAGTACATAAGACGGCCGGATAAGTACCGGATACTCTACCCTCTGGGCAAACTGTTTGGCTTTTTGCAGAGTCGTCACTTCCTGCCACTCGGGCTGGTCGATGCCGAGCTCTTGCAGCATGCTTGAGAACAACTGCCGGTTTTCGGCGTTGTTGATATCTTTCGGATCCGTGCCTAATACCTTGAAGCCGCCCCCAGACAGCCTCGGCGCCAGATTGTTGGCTATCTGGCCGCCTACGGAAACCACTATCGGCCGGTTTTTTTCAAATTCGGCGATGTCGGCTACCCGTTCATACGTTAGTTCGTCAAAATAAAGCCGGTCCGATATGTCGAAGTCCGTTGATACCGTTTCCGGATTTGAATTGATGATTATCGTGCCATAAGCGTGTTTCTTGAGTGTTCTTACGGTATTTACGGCACACCAGTCGAATTCCACAGAGGAGCCGATGGAATAAGGCCCGGAACCGAGTGTTATGATGCTGTTTTCAAGCGGTTCTACATCATCAAATGTGCCGTTATAGGTGAGGTAAAGATAATTCGTCTCGGCTGAAAATTCACCGGCCAGAGTGTCGATGAGTTTGACCGAAGGGCGTATACCGTAACGTTTCCTTAATGCCCTGACCTTATTCTCCTCAGAACCGACAAGCTGTCCTATCGTTTTATCAGAAAAACCTTGCCTCTTAGCCTTAGTGAGCAGTTCCTTACCGATCAGGCTTGCCTGTTTAAGCTCGGTTTCGGATTTATAAACTTGATAAACCTGACTTAAGAACCAGTTGTCAATGTTGCTTAAACGATTAACGTCAGCGACGGTCTTCCCTTGCTTAAAAGCATGGTAGATAGCGAATATCCTGCGGTAAGTAGGGTTTTTTATCTCGTCCGTGTAATTCCGCGCGAACTCATGGGGCGTCATACTCAGTCCGTCGCAGCCGGTGTTCTGCATGCGGATGGCTTTTTGCAAGGCTTCCGGGAATGAGCGTGCCAGAGCCATCACCTCGCCGACGCTTTTCATTTCCGAACCGATCCGGAAGTCGGAATTCTTCAGCTTGGTCAAATCCCACCGGGGCATCTTGACCGCTATATAATCAAGCGCCGGCTCGAAGAATGCCGAAGTCTGACCGGTTACCAGGTTTCTGAGTTCATGAAGTTTCCTGCCTAATATAAGTTTGGTAGCGACATACGCCAGAGGATAGCCGGTAGCCTTGGAAGCTAAGGCGCTGGAGCGGCTAAGCCGGGCATTCACTTCTATCACCCGGTATTCTCCCGTTTTTGAATCCAGCGCGTATTGGATGTTGCATTCACCGACTATCTTAAGATGTCTGATGGTCTTGATCGCTATTTCCCGCAGCATATGATACTCATGGTTGGTCAGGGTCTGGGATGGCGCTACTACAATGCTTTCACCGGTATGTACGCCCATCGGGTCGAGGTTCTCCATGTTACAGACCGTGACGCTGTTGCCGCCACTGTCTCGCACGACTTCGTACTCTATTTCTTTCCAACCCTCCAGATATTCTTCAATCAATACCTGGTTGACCTTATGGAATGCTTCATTGCATCTTTGTTTGAGTTCCTTCTCGTTGTTGACCTTGCCCGAACCCAAGCCCCCTAGGCTGAAACCGGAGCGCATCATCACCGGATAACCTATGGCCCTGGCTGCCTTGACGGCTTCCCGAGTCGAGTACGTAGCCTTGCTGAGAGGTGTTTTGACACCGATCTTATCAAGCTCTTTTTTAAACAGGTCGCGGTCCTCGGTGATTTGTATAGACTTTATGGAAGTACCTAAGGGTCTGACCTTGTATCGGCGCAGAACGCCCCTTTCATGGAGCTGCAGGCCAAGGTTCAAAGCCGTCTGCCCGCCGAAGCTGAGAAGTATACCGTCCGGCTTTTCTTTTTTGATTATCGCTTCGGCATATTCAGGACTGAGCGGCAGGAAGTACACTTTGTCGGCCATCTCGGAGTCTGTCTGCACCGTCGCGATGTTCGGGTTGATCAGGACGGTCTTTATGCCCTCTTCTTTGAGGGCCTTTATAGCCTGTGACCCAGAGTAGTCGAACTCGCCGGCCTGGCCGATCTTCAATCCGCCACTGCCTAAAATTAATACCTTTTTCATTTTGCGGCTACCCTATTATAATTTTCGGGTTCTTCCCCTTTGCAATCCTCCCACGAACTTCCACGGTAGTCATTCATTGGTCCTTTCCGAAGAGCTGGCCGAAAATGTAAAAGCTTTCTGGTCATAGCATCTCCACAAATTTATCGAACAACCATGCCGTATCGGTCGGTCCCGGTGCCGCCTCCGGATGGAATTGGACGGAGAAAAATGGTTTGGATTTATGCATTATGCCCTCGACCGAACCGTCGTTTAAGTTACTGAAATACACCCGCCATTCCTTGGGCAGAGAGCGTTCATCTACCGCGTAGCCGTGATTCTGACTGGTTACGTAGCATTTCCCGCTTTCGTTATCGATGCAAGGCTGGTTATGGCCGCGGTGGCCGAATTTCAATTTATAGGTCCAAGCGCCGGCCGCCAGCGACATAAGCTGGCTGCCCAAGCAAATACCCATGACCGGCTTATTGTTTTTGAAAAGTTTTTTTATGTTCTTGATGGATTGTTTATAATCGGCCGGATCGCCCGGTCCGTTCGACAAGAACACACCGTCATAATCATCGGTAGAGAAATCATAATCATAAGGGACGCGCAAGACGTTCAGCTTTCTCGAAGTCAGCGACCTAACTATATTCTCTTTGGCTCCGCAATCCAGTAACATTATGGTTTTGCCAGCGCCGGGGATCTTATACAGTTTTGGCCGGCCGATTGACACTAAGGGCTTTTTCGGTTTGAAATCCCTGATCGGCTTTTTCGAAGATGTGATTACTCCGTTGACCACACCCCTACTGCGCAGATGCCCGGTCAGGGCCCGGGTGTCCACATCAAAGATTACCGGCACCCTCTGGTCTTTGAGCCATTCCAGGAACGATCCCTGGGATCGCGGATGGCTCCAGTCTTCAACCAGTTCTGCCAGGACGACTCCGCGAGCATGTATCTTTTCCGACTCCCAGGCTTCTTCATGTACGCCGTAGTTGCCGATCAAAGGATAGGTGAAAGTAAGTATTTGCTCGCAGTATGAAGGATCCGTCAACGATTCAACGTAACCGGTCATACCGGTGTTGAATACTACTTCGCCCGGTTTTGAATCGGTTTGCCATACAGGTACGCGGCCGTGGAACCTGGATCCGTCTTCCAGCATTAGCTGGGCGGGCTTCGATTTAAAAAAATCGCCCCCGGGGCGACTTATTATTTTACCGCTAGCTTTTTTGATTGTTTGGCTCACACTCCGATATACACTATCAAGCAAACCCTTCCTGCGCAAGTACTATTCGCGCGACTTTAAAAGCTTGGCAAGCAAACCGGCTATAAACAACATACTCAAGGAGTAAAAACCGACTTCGCCGTACAGCTCGACTTTATAACCTTCGTTAAAATTCAATATGAAATAACTGATCGCGCTCAACGAGTAAGCGGCTATGCAAAGTATTGCCGTAGCATACAGGGCGCTGCGGCTAAGCAACAGTCCGGAAACTATAATCGGTATGATGAACAAAAAGACCGCCCGGCTTGCCATGCCTCGCTGGGTATAAACGCTGAATGAGGCCAAAGCCACATCGGCTAAAATCATCAACAATAATAACAATTTATGCATCAGAGCATGCCTTGATCTTGAGTGAGCCAAATACCATATGACACTGTTTACGACCAGCAGTGCCGAGATGACCACCCATCGGTATAAGACATAATCCGGGGTAATCAATTGCGATGTGTCATAAAGTATTGTCTGAACGATCAATAATATTATGAACAAGAAATGCAGCTGGCTAAATACAATCAGCCCTTTTCGCAAATTAACCGGTGATTGTTTATTTTTAGACATAAGAATAACTAAGCAAAAGCATTATACAATAGCCCGTTTAATACTGCTATGTCAGTCCATGAGCCTTGACAGCAACGTCAAGATAATCGTGACGACAACGCTTATTCTCAAAGAACCGTTGATCAGACGTTTGGCACACGCCCGGTCAAGCCGACGCTTATCGCGGCTTATCACATCCTGGGTCTGCCCAACCTCGCCGGACATGTTATATTTACCGGCCTTTGCATAGCCGGTAGCGAATTTATGCCTGGCTTCATTTAACCCATGTATCGATATGAATACCGGTACCAGCATACTTAAATAAAGCAGGATAGGCACGTTGAAGAAAACCAGCATTATATAAAGCGCTGTCCCTACGGCCGCTGATCCGTAACCTACTACCTTTCGCCGATAATTTATCTCTTCCTTACCGATATTAACTGAACCGGCTTTATACTGAGATGCCATGCCCCCGGACCGCTTTTATTTTTTATCTTGACTGCCTTTTAAGGCGGCTTCGACCACATCTCTTGGCAATGATGCAGCTGATAACAAGGCATTGCGAACGGTGTCCGCGGTGTCTCCACCTACCGAACTGGCCGCCGAAACCACACCACCGACAGCCGCTTTTGCGGCTTCTGAGGTATCCGCGCCGACTTCGCCGGCTGCCTTGATGGCTCCCTGTACCGCCGACACGGCTGCCGCTCCTACATCCCCGCCTGTTTCGGCAGTGGCGCTTATCGTACCTTCGGCTGCCCCTCTTATACCTTCAATCACATCCCCGCCGACTTGGCTGACACCATTTACGACGCTGCTCATAGTATTAAAAGCCGTATCTGACAATGAAACACCGACCTTGCCCGCGCCCTTAATGGCTCCGTCGGCGACCGATGCGATAGCCTCCACAGTGCTGCCACCGACATCCCCGGAAGATTGTATGACATTGATTACCTGGTCCTTTACGGTTGTCGTAACGGCATCGAGCACGTTGTCCACACCTTCTACCGCGGCAACGACCGCATCAGTAGTTTCGTTTATTATTTTTGCCAACATATCAACTCCTTATTATGTTAATGCTAAACATAAACACAATAACATAATCGGTAGTTTTTTTACCGTTATCTGCGCAATTTAGTATATACTTTGTAAGTTATTTAGCTGCTCGCCTGAACAAAAGTCAGTTAGAATAAATAGTCTGACAACAGGCCTATTGTTGGTTTACAGACAAATTAAGAAGTTTATTATTGCAATACACTTGCTAATAATTTCTTTTAATGGTAAAATAAGTCAAATTAAAATTTGTTAGGAAATTTTCAAGGTTAGGAGAACACTTATATGAAGATAACGGTGGTTGGCGCGGGGTTTGTCGGAGAGGCCACAGGTAAAGGGCTGTCCAAACATAAGAATGAAATCGTATTCATCGATGTGGATGAAGAAATCATCAAGTCACATCGTAAGAGCGGTTTCGCGGCTTATACCCCGGAAAATTACAATAAAATTGAAAGCGACATAACGATGTTTTGCGTGCCTACTCCTACGAATGGGGGGGGTATACAGCTTGATTACCTTAAGCACGCAGTTACTGATTTTGCTAAACGCTTGGCCCGGCACGATAAATATCATGTGGGAGTTATCCGTTCAACCGTTCCTCCCGGTACTACCCGCGACATCGTCCTGCCTCTTATAGAAAAGTATTCGAAGAAAAAAGCCGGCAAGGATTTCGGCTTGGTCATGCAGCCGGAATACCTAAGGGAAGCGACTGCTACCGAAGATTTTGAAAGACCCTGGTTTATTCTGATCGGAGAGCTGGATAAAAAAAGCGGTGATGTGATCGAAAGGATTTATAAGCCGTTTGACGCCCCGATCGAAAGAAGCAGTTTAGAAGAAGCTGAGATGCAGAAATATATCCATAACGTATTCAATGCAGTTAAAATAGCTTTCTTCAATGAGATGCGCATCGCGATCAATAAGAAAGGCTGGGATCAAGAAAAGATTTTTCTGGCGACGGCGGAAAGTTGTGAAGGTATTTGGAATCCCCTTTACGGGCTCAGGGATTTCGGACCTTTTGACGGTTCCTGCCTGCCGAAGGATTGCCGGGCTCTTTTGGAATGGGCCGAGGCCAACGGGTTTGATTTCGGTATCGTAAAATCCGTCATAAAACAAAACCTATACCACGAAAAAATCATGGGGCTCAATAAAAAGGTCAGGGTTAATTATTTAGCTAACATTCATGTTTAGACGGTCATGTTAAAGACTCTTTTGATTTATTTGCCGCTTTCAATCATCGGCCTGTGGCGCTGGACTTTCTGGCTTATACGAGTGGCCGGAGCGCGCATGTACCGGCCGCGTTACACCAGATGGCCTCATGGTAAGGCGAAATTGAGCGTGAGCGTCGTGACGCCGGTCTATAACGAGGACGAAAAGTTGTTTAAGATGGCGGTGGATTCATGGATAAACAACGGGGTCAATGAAATAATTGCCGTCATCGATAAAGCGAACAAAAAGCTGATTACAGATTTCCATCGTCGTTACGGGAAGGTACCGCAAGTAAAGACAAAGCTTATCGTAACCCCGAAAAAGGGCAAGCGCGCGGCTTTATGCGACGGAATTATGCATGCCAAGGGCGATATAATCGTTCTAGCAGACTCGGACACTATATGGGATAAAGACGTGGTTAGGAACACACTGCCCCATTTTCTAGATGAAGGCATAGGCGGTGCAACAGTAACCCAGAGGATATCCAACCCGCATACGCTGAGCAATGTCCTGTTCGATATCCTGCTATGGACCCGCTATAAAGAAGAGGTGCCTTTCATGCTTGGGCTTGGCAGGGTCTTTAACACATTGTCCGGTCGGACAGCTTTTTATAGGCGGGAAGCCCTGCTGAATGACGAATACGACAACCTCCACGACCTTAGACATGAGAAGTTTTTCAGAACAAGAGGAGTATCCGGTGACGACAAGCGGTTGACGCATCTGATTTTAGAACAAGGCTGGCACATATCCTTCGTTAACAATGCCACGGTATATACTGCCGGCCTGAACAATATGAAATCTTTTTTGAAACAGCGCTTGCGGTGGGTACGTAACTCATGGCGGGCCGATTTAAGGGCGCTCAAACGCGGCTGGGTCATGCAACACCCGGTCTTAGCCATCCATATGATAGACAGGTTTATCCAGCCTTTCTTCATGCTCTTAGGGCCGGTGGCGTTTGTTACTGCCATAATCATTCAACAGTGGCCGGTGGCCATTATCCTCGGCCTGTGGTGGCTCATCAGCCGTCTTATCCGACTGTTCGGCTATTTCAGACTGTATCCGAGAAGGCTTGTCTATCTGCCGGCGTATATCATATACAGCTATATAAATGCCCTTACCAAGATCTACGCCCTTGCAACCCTGCTAGAACAAGGCTGGGTAACGCGCTGGCACAAAAGCCGTATGAAAAAGCATATACTTAGGAAGGTAACTACGCCGATGGTCGGAATGGCGGCACTGGTGCTTTTGCTAACCGGCCTGCTCAACTTCGTAAAACAAGTTAACGTCGAATCAGGTGCCAGTCTTGATATTCCGCCAGCTGTCAATGCGGCCGAATTCAGTTTCGATGAACAGGAACTGGTTTTTATAGGCATTCCTACGCAACCTGAGCTTCCGAACGGCGCGGTACTACCGACGGAAGTGAAGACCTATGTCATCAGGCCCGGAGATACCATCAATAGTTTATCGGCGAAATTCGGTATGAGCATCCCGGACATCAAACGTTTGAATGGAATCAGCGATCCCGATAAAATTTCTGCCGGGCAGACTATTCTTTATTATAAAAACGCAGGTGTTTCAGAATGATTAAGAACAAGAATGGCAAGCGGAGAACTTTTCGCAGAAACCTCAAGCCGACGATGGTTATCATATTCATTCCCGTGTTGCTGGCCATGTTCGTGTTCTACTATATCTTCAGTGACAGCTTCAAAGCTTATCTGGCCCAACGCGGCAGTGAAAGACTCATTACCGAAAACTGGCCGGTAGCGAGAGATACGCTGGCGGCAGAACAGCCTAATTACGAACCAAAAAACGCTTATTATAAGATGAAGGAACGTCAGGATCTTACTTGGGCAGCCGAGCATTTCGGGGTCAGCCTTGCGGAGCTGAAAAAGCTCAACCCGGGCTCTATAGTTTACGGCACGACGATTATCGTTCCCCCTGTGCAAAAACCACTGAGTGAAGAGCCAAATCTCTCTAATTCTTTAGGTAGAGCCCAAGTCAGAGTGGATAAGAACGGCTTCATACAAGTCGTAAACGAATTCAGCAATGAGGAAATTAATCTGACCGTTCCCAAACTTGCTAGTCTGCTGGCCTCGCAAAACGCCATAGAAAAAGTCGGCGATAAGCACTACCGAGTACTGAAACCTATTTATTTGTTAGATAACTTCAGACTTGATATAACTTCTGATACGGTTGAAAAACTTGAACTTTACAGCGGCCCCGACTTTGATACCACATGTCTCTGTTTTGAAAATTCAGCGATACTTATCAAGGACGTTGAAATAACCTCATACGATCCTAGCACCAAAGGTCCGGATACCGAACATAAGGACGGCCGAAGCTTCATAAGAGCTTTGAAGTCGAGTCGCATGGACGTGCTAAACAGCCGGATAACTTATCTGGGAGAAGGACTTTATGACAAAAATAACCGCAAACCGATCATGGAAAACGGCGGCACGTACGGGATATCCTGGAGAATTCCTGACGGTACGCTTGGCAGTGAGATAGCGACCGGCTGGGTTGAAAACAGCACGTTCGAAAAGAACCATTTCGGCGCCTATACCTTCGGTGTGTCCGGAATGATGTGGCGTGGTAATACCTTCGTGCATAACGATGTGTATGGCCTGGACCCGCATGATGACAGCAATAGTGCTACAGTTGTCAATAACAAGTTCCTCGAGAACGGCAAGCATGGCTTCATCGTTTCAAAGCGTTGCAACTTCAATGTCATACGCAATAATATCTCCAGTGGTAATAAATTGCATGGCTTTATGCTTCACCAGGATTCCGTGCATAACCTGATCGAAAACAATATAGCCGAGCGCAATACCGACAATTTTGTCATCTATGCTTCCAGCTTCAATGCCATCAGAGACAACAAAAGCTATGACGCCTCAGGCAGCCATGTACGTATCAATGAATCCTCAAAACAAAACTACGTCATAAACAATGAATTCCATGGTGGGAACAAAGGGGTGTATATTTACGGTAACAGCCTTAACGTCCTTGTAGTTGGCAATAAGTTCGCGAATAATAAAGAAGCTGTCGTCACGCGGGGCGCTCGTAACGTGATAATCGTAGACAACTTTATAAGAAGAGTAAGCTATAATATATCTCCCGGAGATAGGGTTATTTTCGGGCCGAACGATGTTAACCGCAGCTTACAATAGTTGTGAATTATTATATCCCCCCCAAGTGTTCGGATATTTTAGGATAGTTTTATGTTCTCAAAGATTACACATAACTTGAGCCGTGGCTTAAACAGAGGGTTACTGCAAAACTTTCGTCGCAGGATGTCCAGCAAGAAAGCTGTGATGATTATCGTTTTGGTTTTTTTAGGCGTTTTTATAACCGGTTATCTGACTTCTGCAGACAAGCCGGAAACTTCCAGCATGTCCGGAGAGGATGCTTATACGAACGAAACAAGCAATAATACGGCTTCAGAGGAACCCAACGCGGGTGTCCAACCGGGTACATCGGCGGTTTCAAGCCGGATCCCTCCAGCCCTCACGCCGGCGCGGATAATCAATTTGAATAACTGGAAACTGACCCTACCGATAAACACCGGATATTCAGGCAATCCGGATGAGATTAAGCAACCCGCGTTGACAAAATTCACTAAACCTCCCTATTTCCGGGTAAACAGCGCGAAAAATGGCGTGATATTCAGAGCTCACACCGGCGGGGCTACTACCTCAAATTCAGGCTATCCGCGTTCCGAACTGCGCGAGATGCGAAACAACGGCAGACTCAAAGCCAGCTGGTACGGCGGCAGAGGCTCGCATACCATGACCATCCGCCAGGCTATAACTCATCTGCCCCGTGTCAAACCTCATGTGGTCGCCGGTCAGATACATGATGCCTCGGATGACGTGATGATGATCAGGCTGGAACGCAAACATTTGTTCGTGGAGTCCGACGGTGACAACGTAGGTACTTTGGACAAGAATTATTCCCTAGGCAAAGCATTCACCGTGAAGGTACACGTCTATAAGGGCAAGATAACCGTGTATTACAACGGATCAAGGAAGGTCTCCTTAAGCGGCAAAGGTTCCGGTTATTACTTTAAAGCCGGATGTTACACGCAAAGCAATCCAAGCAAAGGCGACAGCCCCAGCGATTACGGCGAAGTGACCATTTACTCATTAAACATCCGCCACACATAAGCCTAAAACAAAAACAACAGGGGTAAGCATAAGCATAAAATATATTTGCATTATTGTAAATTTCACACTTTTATTTATTTTACCGGAGTATTATAGTTCCACCACAAGGTATGGTTGGGGACCTGTAAGGTAAATATAAGGAGGGACAAAATGCAAAAAGTCAAAAAGACAATCAAGACTGCACTGGCTAGCTTACTGCTTGCAGGTGCTTTTGCCGTGCCGGCATCCGCCAGCACAACCAATACAAATACTACTACTGTAGATAGCAACAATTCTACGGACAAAAGCAAAACATACAATCTCGAAGAATGTGCCGGGATTGTTAATACTACCGTCAACCAAGAACAAGACGTTGACGCCGATAACGAGCAGGATAACGACGCTGATAGCGCCGGCCTTATCAATATCGGTAACGATCCTGAACAAGACAACGAAGGCAGCGCATCCGCTAACGGAAGCCAGTCTTCGAGCGTCAACTTCAGCCCGGACTGCAGCGAAGTTACTAACGTAACCAACGTAAACGAGTCCCAGGTCAGCAAGACCCCTTCGGGTGGTGTTGACTCCGGAGCCGGCGGTGCATCCGAAGCTGTAGCAACCAGCTCTATCTTGGGTCTTATCGGCTCGGTAGCAGCTCTTGGTGCAGGAGCAGTATTACGCCTTCGCGGTGTAGAGCTTTAAGCGAGGGAAAAAAGGATAGCAGTGTTTCAACTGTTCTCGCAAAAAGGCAAAAGTGGACGGACCTCTAAAAAGGACCGTCCGCTTTTAAAATCTACTAAAACCGTCAAGCTGCGTATTTTCAAACGACGCGTTTTGAGTTTCGGCTTTTATAAATCAAGGAAACCGGCCGTAGGGCGGATCGATAAAACAACTAAATTTATTATTAGTTTCTATTTGTTTTCCAGGTTTATAGAAGCCAGAATTTCTTATAAAAAATACCCGTATCAAGGGTTGCGCTACACCAATAGCCTCAATCCGCTTCATTTGATATCGATAATATTGTTATTTGCCGGTATCGGGGGAATGATCTATTTCGGATTTGACATAAACAAACCGTATGAGATAAAGCCTGTGAGTTTGGCAGTACCTGTGTTTGAACAAGCCGAACAAAAACCGGCGATCCGACAAGGCCTTCCCTTCTCCAAACCCAAACATATCAAGATCGACCGCGTCGGTATCGACTATCCGGTCATGGAAGTCGGTCAGAAAAAGGACGGAACCATGGAAACTCCGCCGCTTTTTAAAGACGTAACCGGCTGGTACAAACACGGTCCCAGCCCGGGTGAAGTCGGCCCCGCTATAATCGTCGGCCATGTCGATACCTACAAGGGGCCGTCAGTCTTCTGGCGTTTGCGTGAGCTTAAAAGCGGCGATGTCATAACCGTAACCCGCGAAGATAAATCAGTAGTCAGGTTTAAAGTAACCGGCCTGCAACAATTTGAGCAAAACAACTTTCCTACCAAGAAGGTATACGGCAATACTAAGGGTTCTGAACTCAGGCTGATAACCTGCGGCGGTACGTTTAACAAACAGACCCTGCGTTACTCGGAAAACACGGTAGTGTTTGCCACAATTATCAACCATAACAACACATAAGCGTTACTTAATATCTAGCGCCAAGGGTCCGGTTCGTCGCGATAAAGCCCTCCTCCGGGCGTACTGATAAATCCGTCATCGGCCCTAAGCCAGGCAGGCTCCGGTTCCGGATGGTTCCACATTTCATCGATTTCCCATTTGCTCTTTACTTCACTACCATTGATGGTCGCTACGGCTGATAATGCCAAACCGCTGCCGGAAATCTCTTTTGCTAACGCTTGCTCATCCAAGCCGGGCAAGCCTCGTCCAAGGGCGACATTAAGCCTTCTATCGGAATTATGGCTGTCTAGGACCGGGGCATCGACTTGGCTTATACCTCTTGTGCCAACCCCTATTTCTTCTATGCTTGCGGAATCCACTACACCGGAAATAACCATTATTCCCCCTCCCGTCCTGACAATTCCGGGTTTTTCATACGGTATTTCCTTTAGCGGTTTCTGACTTATGCCGCTGAACCTTACGGTTACAAAGCCGTTATCATCAATGTTATCGAAGCCGTATCGTATCATCAGTTCTATAGCTTCCGGGCTAAGGCCTCTCAGCTCTCGGGTAAATTCGTTTGGCAGCGGGCGCCTGCGCCTAGGCTCTTTCCTTGCCGGGTCCTTGCCTTCTACCTTGGCCTCAATCGCTTCCCAGTCTATGGGCGCGTGTTTTCTTCCATGGCTTGGCTTTCCCGGCCTTCTACCTCTGTTAGTGCTGTGTTTCCTGCTATTGTTTTTTCTCGGCATAATCTGACTAAATTTGCTTTATTATACACTTTATATACTAACTTGTGAAATAGTGCAAATTAGCTTCAATAAATGTTTCTTGCTGGAATGGTAGGATTTTCGTCGACCGGACCGGTTGCCAATTATTATTCTGGCTTCCGGGCTTGGACTCGAACCAAGATTGCTGGGACCAAAACCCAGTGTCCTACCATTAGACGACCCGGAACCATTTAGGCGATGTGCGGTCAATATTGTAGCAGTTTTGCTAAAATAAGCTAAGTTATGCGCAAGCTAGAATATGCCGGCAATCGGCAAACAAAAACGCGGAGAACGCACAAAATATCAGTGGTTATCCTGGCAGTGCTTATCGCAGGCATAACATTCGTGGTGATGCATAGGCAGGCTACCGCACCCGAACCACGTGCACCAGTGCAAACCAGTACAAATATGCCAAAAACAGATATGGGTCGTAAAGGGTTTAAAACCTTCAGCGGCAAGGAATTTGCAAGACTTTACGATTCGTTCGTGTACCCGAACACGCTGATGATCAACGAGGATACTCCTATAACAGGTAATGCAGAGGCGGACAGTAAGTTAAGAGAACTAGCCGAAAAACGCGGTTATAAACTGCGCAGTGCGCCGGTAACCGATACCTTCGTTGAAATTCAAACGGACATGCTTCTGCAAAGGCTGGCTGCCTTGGACTGGACAAAGCTGAATAACCGTGCCAAAAAAGCCGGGTTAAACCTGCTACTTACCGACGCTTACCGGTCCGCCAAGGACCAGAGAGCTATTTTCTTGCAACGGATAAAGAGCATCCCTGTCGAATCCATCGCCAGCGGAGAAGCCGATGCCCGCATAAACGGTGTGCTGGCAACCACTGCTTTGCCCGGCTATTCGCGGCACCATACAGGCTACAGCGTCGATATAGCTTGCAAAAATGACCCTGCAGTCAAGTTCGAGGATTCCAAATGCTTCCTCTGGCTTAGTAAGAACAATTATTCCAATGCCAAAAAATCGGGCTGGATTCCCAGCTATCCCGAAGGTGCCGGACGGCAAGGTCCTGACCCCGAGGCATGGGAGTATGTATGGGTGGGAACGGACGCGCTTAAATAAACCGTTTATGATTGCTTAAATTTGAATTTGTTAATATTTTATTAGTTGATGACACCAAACCAAAATAATATAACCGCGCTGAACATCCACCGGTTAAGAGGCAGGATGCTGCGTTTGCCGGCGCCTAAGAACAAGAAGCGCGAAATATTGCTGGTTTACGGACACCATGCGAGTTTAGAGCGTATGTTCGGTATTGCCGCAAACCTTAACCGACACGGGGCAATAACCATTCCCGACCTGCCCGGCTTCGGTGGGATGGAAAGCTTTTACAGAATCGGGTTACAGCCGAGTCTAGATAATTATGCCGATTACCTGGCCGCATTTATAAAGCTTCGCTATAAAAAACGAAAGATAACCATCATCGCCATGTCTTTTTCCTTCTTGATAGTTACCAGGATGTTGCAGAAGTACCCGGACATCGCTAAAAGAGTCGACCTGCTCGTAAGTTCCGTGGGATTTGTGCATCACGAAGATTTCAGCCTGCCGAAATACCAGCAGATCGGACTAAGGATCATGGGAACCGTCTTCCAGCACAAACTGCCGGCGTTTCTTATGCGCTATACGATTCTGCAGGGGTTAGTCATCAAGGCTTTTTATAGCTTCATCGGTGTCAGCCACAGTAAAATGCAGGATGCCGGCGACAAAAATGTAAAGAAACAAAGGATAAAGGCCGAAATAAAGTTATGGCACATCAACGACTTAAGAACCCGCATGAAGACAATCGCCGATATGTTCAAAGTGAATCTGTGCGACAAAACGATCGACTTGCCGGTGCATCATGTTCATGTCGATGGGGATAGGTTTTTGAACAACAGGGTGGTCGAACAGCATATGCGTATCATCTACAAGGATTTCATCGGGCTTCAAACGGATATCAAAGGACATATGCCCTCAATCGTCGCAACTGCCGAAGATGCCGAGCCGTTCGTACCGAAAAAACTGAAGAAACTGTTAAAATAAACTGAGCTTGATATGAAAATCGGTATCGTATGTCCATACAATATATTCAAGGGCGGCGGCGTACAGGAGTATGCTCTCGGCTTACGCAACAGCTTGGTCGCTAACGGTCATAAGGCTTTTGTGATTACCCCGCAGCCTATGGATTATGACGGGCCGAAAGTACCGGGTATCATCATGATCGGCGGCGCGGCCCCGATCAGATCATTCCACACATCCGCTCAGGTTTCCGCCTCGGTCGACACCGATGCCCTGGAGGCGGTCTTACGCGAACAAAATTTTGATATCCTGCATTTTCATGAGCCTTGGGTACCGATGCTGTCCCGTCAAATACTATCGAGATCGGACGCCATCCATATAGCGACCTTTCACGCCGCGATGAGTGAGAGATGGACTGCAAGAACCTTGGAGAGGGTCATAACCCCCTACACCAAATCAATCCTCAAATATCTGGACGTATTGACGGCCGTATCACCGGTCGCGACCAATTATATAAAAACCCTTACGCACCGTAAAATTTATATTATTCCCAACGCCATAGATATTGAGAAATACCAGCAGAAAGACAAGCAAGCGGCCAATCCGCAAAAGAACAAGAAGACCATACTCTATGTCGGAAGATTAGAAAAAAGAAAAGCCGTAAAGTATTTGATCCAGGCTTTTGGCGCGATAAATCAGGTGCACAAACGCTACCATCTCATCATCGCGGGAGAAGGTCCCGACCGGGACAGGCTGGAAGAACAGATCAAGGAGTCCGATATCAACAACGTCACATTCCTTGGCCACATAGATGAGGCGGAAAAAATCAATTTGCTGCAGAGCTGCGATGTCTTCTGCTCCCCGGCCATGTACGGAGAAAGTTTCGGTATAGTGCTTCTGGAAGCAATGGCAGCGGGCTGCGTAACCGTCGCCGGTGCCAATGCCGGATACGAAAGCGTATTGACCGGCAGCGGTCAGATTTCACTGGTCAATCCTAAGGACACCAAGGATTTCGCAAGACGGCTTCTGCTTATGGCTTCCGACGACGGCTTAAGGCAACATTGGCTGGGTTGGGCCGAAAACGAGGTCAGTAAATACAGCTATCAGAACATAGTGAACCAATACATGAAGCTTTATGAGCTGGCCTATACCAAAAAACACCATGAATAAGTTAAAAATAGCTTTTGTTATAGATGACGGCATGGACAGGCCCGACGGTGTACAGCAATATGTTCTAACGCTTGGCAGGTGGTTTAAGCGGCAAGGCCATAGCGTACGATACCTCACGGGTGAAACTTCACGGCAAGATATAAAAGATGTTATCCCGCTTGCCAGGAACCTGTCCGTGCGATTCAACGGTAACAGTTTGACCACCCCCTTGCGGGCTTCGGGCTCAAAGATCAAAAAAGTGCTTGATGAAGAACGATTCGACATAATTCATGTACAAATTCCTCATAGTCCGTTCATGGCAGCCAGAGTCGTGCGGAGGGCTCACAAAAACTCAATCGTAATAGGCACCTTCCATGTACTTCCCACCGGCAGATTACAGCGGGCAGGGACCAAACTGCTCGGTCTTGTTCTCAAATATAACCTGAAAAAGTTCGATATGTTCTTAAGCGTGTCCAAGCCGGCTAAACGTTTCGCCAAAAAAGCGTTCGGTATAAACAGCACGGTACTGCCGAACCCTGTTGAGACAACCAGATTCAAAAAAAATACAAAAACGCGTGATAACAAGAGCGTCAGTATATTATTTTTGGGTCGCCTGGTGCCCAGGAAAGGCTGCATGCAGCTAATAAAAGCTGTTGAGATCCTTCTGCAGGCCGATTTAGCTGCGGATATAAAATTGGATATCTGCGGTAGTGGCAATCAAAAAAACGCTGTTGAAAAGTACATACAAGCAAGAGACGATCTGAAAAAAATAACAGTCATGCACGGTTTCGTCAGTGAAAAAAAGAAGGCCGAACTTTTAGCCAATGCCGATTTCGCAGTATTTCCCTCTTTGTCCGGTGAGAGCTTCGGGATAGTGCTGATTGAAGCCATGGCTGCCGAAACCGGCGCGGTATTGGCCGGGAACAACCCGGGTTATTCAAGTGTGCTCTCGAGTGTTCCGGACAGCTTGTTCGATCCGAAAAACCCTCGGGAGCTGAGTGATAAATTGCTTGAGCTTATCAAAAGCAAAAAGAAATTCGACTCTATGCATAACAGGCAACAAAGCTTAGTGAAGAAATTTGATGTAGAAAGAATCGGTACTAAACTGCTGGATATATACACAGCGAAAGCTTAACAGCTTGCACTAATCTTACCAATAGGTCAAAATATTGATGAATGAGTACGGAAAAAAATAAGCACATCACGATAAGCGTGGAGTCGCGCACTATAGTACGTGTGATATTGATAGTTTTCGGTACGCTCCTGCTGCTTGCATTTCTGAAGGTCATCGCCCATGCCTTGGTGCTTATATTTTTTGCTTTCTTTTTGGCTCTTGCATTGAATCCGGCAGTCAGCTGGATTGCCCAACGCTTACGAAGCGGCAGCCGGGTAAGGGCTACCGGCTTGGCATATTTAGTGGTACTTACCCTGCTTATTACATTCTTTGTGTTGGTGATCCCGCCGCTTATCAGACAGACCGTTGAATTTCTGCAAGATGTTCCCCAGACCATCAGCAGTCTTACGGCTGAAGATTCCGCTTTCGGCCGATTTATTGAACGGAACAATCTGGAAGGCCAGTTAAACAGTCTGGCGGAAGATTTCGGCAACAGGTTCAAAGATGTGAGAGAGCCGATACTCTCAACCGCAAGTGCGGTCGGTACGGCATTCATAAGTACGATCACCGTATTGGTTCTTACCTTTATGATGCTGGTGGAAGGGCCGGCCTGGTTTGACAAATTAGTCGCTATGCAACCCAAGCCCAAGCGAGAAGCCAGAAAAAAACTGGCCAAAAAACTTTATAAGGTAGTTACGAATTACGTAAACGGTCAGGTCATCGTGGCATTTATAGCAGGCTCATTCGCTCTGATAGCACTGATTATCGCTAGCAATATTTATGGTGTTTCGATCAATGCCGTAGCGCTGGCGGCGATCATAATGCTGTTCGGATTGCTGCCGTTGATCGGTGCTACCATTGGCGCCGTGATCGTGGTCTTGGCCTGTTTATTGCAGTCGGTCGCTCTGGCGATCACCATGGCCATCTTCTTCATTATTTACCAGCAAATAGAGAACCTGACCATTCAGCCATATGTACAGTCCAAGACTAACAGTCTGACGCCACTCATAGTATTCACGGCAGCTCTGATAGGAGTAAGCGTCGGCGGAATACTAGGAGCTTTCATAGCCATACCTACCGCCGGCTGTATCAAGATATTCATTGCGGATTATTATTCCAAACGTCTGGAAACTTACAAATAGCCTAATCTGTCATTCTAAACCACAGGGAACTTCTACCGACGTCATCCAAGCCGATGTTCTGATGTTTTAACCGGCTTCTTAGGTTATCGGCCACTTGCCAATCCCCTTGTTCTCTGGCATTTATACGTTCGGTAATAAGCCTCTTTTGTTCTGCCGTTATGTCGACAGAAGTTAAAAGTTCGAAACCGAACAAGTCGTCCAGCCATTTCAGAAATTTAATAAATTCATCTTTGTTTTGTGATATCTCTTTGCCGAATTCTTGTACATATCGGGCTAGGTATGAGACCCCTAACGATGTATTTAAATTATCGGCAAGCGCTTGCTCGATCTCTCCTCTTAGCCGCGTCAGGCCTTTTGTCGTTTCGGTGTGGGCATCGTTTCCAAGCTGAAACCTTAAGTCCGCGGCAGCTTGAAGTTCCAGCCGCTTTCTTCTGGCTTCTTCCAGCGCCAGCCAGGTAAAATTCGCCTCGTTCCGGTAATTACTGTTTAAAACGAACATGCGGAAATCTTTGCCGTTGAATCCTTTATTTTTCAAGTCCTCTATCGTGTAGCCGTTATCCAGGCTTTTGGAAATCTTCTGGCCGTTTATCTTAAGATGGTTGTTGTGTACCCAGTACCGGGATAACGGCTGATTTGTAACCGATTCCGATTGAGCTATCTCGTTTGTATGGTGGATCGGGATATGCTCTATGCCGCCGGCATGGATATCGATAGTCTGTCCTAGTTCGCTAAGAATAATCGCCGAGCATTCCAGATGCCAGCCGGGAAAACCTCTGCCCCAGGGGCTATCCCATTCCATGTCGCGTTTTTTATCCTTTGGAGAGAACTTCCATAGCGCGAAATCGGTCGGGTGTCTTTTGCCGCCCATAGATATTCTGGCGCCGGTTTTTTGACCTTTTATATCCAGTTTGGCCATCTTTCCATAGTCCTTCACCGTCGTGCTGTCAAAATACACACCGTCAGCCGTGATGTAGGTATGTCCCGCCGTTTCCAGCTTTTTTATCACATCTATCTGCTTATCTATATAATCCGTAGCCCTGACTATCTTTTCCTTTGGAATCGAGATATTGAAATAGTCCAGCCCGCCAATGAAATATCCACTGTAATGTTCGGCTATTTGCCATGCTGTCTTGGCTTCTTTGCGGGCGGTTTTTTCCAGCTTGTCTTCGCCCTCATCGGCATCACTTACCAAGTGGCCGACATCGGTTATATTCATTACCCAATCGACTTCATAACCTTCGCTGCGCAGAGTTCTGGCCAGGATGTCGTATCGGATAAACGAAGCCCAGTTACCTATGGTCGGTTTTTCATAAACCGTCGGTCCGCAACTATAATATTTAACTTTTTTATCAGCCGGAACCTTAAACGGTTCTTTTGTTCTCGAGGCCGTGTTATATATCTGCATCGTTCGTTGCTTTGAGTTTATTTAATTCATCTTCTATATGGTTAGCGCATTTGGATAATATGTCTTTGAACTCACTGCCGTCGGTAACCCGGAAACCGCTGGCGTAAGGATGTCCGCCGCCGCCGAATTGCTCGGCTACGGCATCGCACAAGGGATACCCGTAATTAGAACGCAATTTAGCAGTGATCCTGCCATCCGGATAGTGCTTAAAGGCGACAGCGACTTTAACTTTTTCAACTTGGCGCATCTCATCGATAACCAGCATGGAGGGATTGTACAACGGACTGTACTTTTCAATCTCTGCCCACGGTATGCTTATATAAGCGACCTGCCCTTCAAGGAGATACTCTACCCTTTTTAATAAATCGCCCTTGTAGCTTAGAAGTTCGGGCTGTTTTTTCTGGAACACCTTGCGTTTTGAATCCAGCTCCGCTAGACTCACCCCTCCTTCTATCAGATCGGCAATTATTCTTACGCTGGTAGGAGTGGTGCTCTCACTAATCAGACCCAGGCTATCGCTAAGTATAGAATTGACAATATATTCTTTGGCGTCCAGCGGCAGCGGCCATTTATTTTGCTTGCACAGCCCATATATCAACTCACCCGTTGAAACCGCCTCTTTGATAATAGAGGTCGTGGCAAAATCTATAGTAGGTTCCGTGATATGGTGGTCAATTATGATACAAGGTTTGGACTTCAGCCACTTGATGTCGCCGGTCTTTTGCAGGTTCTCAAGCAACAATATAGAACCGGTATCCACTATTATGGAAAGATCAAATTCATGCGGAAGGCTCTTTACCACCCTGTCCCAGCCCTTCATGAACCGCAAGTAAGACGGAATATCCACGCCGCAATACATAACAGGCTTTTTGCCCATCTCGATAAAGACGGCTTCTAAAGCCAGCGATGAGGCAAGGCTGTCGCCGTCAGGATTGTCAGCCTGGATGATTACTATGCTATTCGCGGATTCGATAAGCGACTGAGGGGTCTTTTTCACACGGTTCTCCTACCTTCGAATGCTTTGGACAAGGTTATCTGGTCGGCATATTCGATATCCAAGCCGATGGGCAGCCCCTGGGCAAGCCGGCTGACCCGCACCTTCATCCCGGATAATTGTTTTTGGATATAATGGGCGGTCGATTCACCTTCTATACTGGCATTGGTAGCGATCACCACTTCCCCTACCTTGTCGGAGCGGACCCGTTTTATAAGTTCCGGTATGTGCAAGGCTTCCGGCGTAAGGTTGTCTATAGGGGAAATCAGGCCGCCTAACACGTGGTACGTGCCATTGAATGCATTGGTGTTTTCCAGGGCTACCACATCAAAGTTATCCTCGACCACGGCCACGATAGTCTTGTCCCTGCCCGTATCGCTATAGATGGGTGAGACCTTTTCGTCCTTGTCTATCAGTTCGTACGTTATCGGACAAACCTTTATATTCGCCTTCAGATTCCCTATGGAGGAAGCCAAACCGTCTAGGGTGCTCGTTTCAGCCTTGAATAAGTAATAAGCGTAGCGTTCGGCCGTTCTGGGACCTACGCCCGGTAGTTCCTTTAATGCATCTATCAAATCAGTTAAAGCTTTGGGAAGCATATTGCGGCATAATTCTAGTTATAGCCCCAGGTTGCCGAGCATACCCATCATCGGCTGCATCTTTTCCGCGGCATATTTCTGGCTTTGGGTTATGGCATTCTTGACCGCTTCTTCGACCCACTTTTCAAGTTCGCCGATGTCATCAAGGTCGACTCTTTCCGGATCGATATGTATCTTCTTGATTTTCTGTTCGCCGTTAATCTCAACTGTAACAGCTTCATCCCCGGCAGAAACGGTTATGATTTCCTTTTTAAGTTCTTTTTGGACTTTTTTGACTTTCATCAACATTTTAGCCTGGTCAAACCTACTCATATATGACTCCTTTATCTATTTAATTGTAGCAGATTAGCTTTCGAATATCCTTTGGTATTCCTCAGTTTCCGGCCAGCCGATGAAGTATCGTTCGGTATGGTAGCTGCATATCAAAAACATGCCGAGTAGTATTATCGCTATCCCGAGCAACCGGGCCAGAGGATTGTTCGGGAATATGCTCATCCATTGTTCTATCAGGTAGGCAATACCTACGGCTATGATTATGTAAATCAGGGGCAGAAGAACTGATATATATGTAATACCGTTAACAGCGATCAACAAGATAGCCAGAATTATGGATGAAAATATAATTTTTTTGCCCACGGGATGGCTTTTAGTCCGAATAAGGTATACCAGGCCGGCCAGCAAAAAAATTGCCGAAACGAAATCGATTATAGGGGTTTTATAAAGCCAGATCGAATAGTCATTGATGCCGTTGATAAACAGCTGGCCCGGTAACTCGGCCAAAGTAGCTTTCATGGTGCCAAGAGAAGGCAGGCTGCCTACCTCCGCCCCGGCCAGTTTTATCAGCTGTGTAGAACTATCTAGAGACAGATAATTTATAACCAAGGCCATATACGAAACGATTACCGACATGAACAGCACAGCCGGCAGGATAATATTCTTTATGCTTTTCTTTTCTTTAAGATAGTATAGCCCGATACTTGCCGCTATCAAGAAAAGCCATACGGCCCCCGGCACGAACAACAATTGCGCTAGTAAGATTGCTCCTATGACCGTGATGGCCAGTGAATTCGTGCGTAACACCAGGCTGCCGCAGTACAAAAGTACAGGTACCAAAGCTGCCGCCAGGACCGCAACGCCGTCTTGTCGGGCCTGGAGCAATAGCCAGGTTGAGCTTGCATAAGCCAAAAGTGTCAACACAGCCGTACGTTTGTTAATCCACCTAGCTACCAGCTTATAAAAACAAAACAGCGAGAACAGCAAAACAGCAACGGAGAGCAACCTTGCTTCCAGCTGTCCGGCCAAGTGCAGTTTGGCCAGGCCTATTAACAGCAATTTCATAGGCATATAATCCGCCGATTCTATGTCTGAAAGATGTTCATATGTTTTGGATGCGCCGTCATCGGACATAAGCGCCGGAAAATTCTCAAGATCGAACAGGTAGATTCCCAGTATAAAGACAGGTATGACCATGTACAATATCCTGTCTCTGATCCAGCCTAACGTGCCGGCAATGGATAACCGGCGCTTATCCGCAGGTCCTTTAACCTTCTCCGGAGCCTGTTTTTTGGCAGATTCGGGTTTATTATCGGTTTTTGTGGACTCTTTTTCAGCTTGAGGTTTTTGTGTGATGCCGTCTATCGTCGAAACCGGCTGTATCTTACGGGGCAATACACCCCCCATACTTAAGATAACCGGTCTTTTTTGCTTTTTCACCATGGATGTCAGTCTATTTTAACAGAATCGCCGGCATTATGTATCAAATGGGGTCGAGTGTCTTTTGGACAGGCTTCTAAAGCGTTGTTTTTCCCTGTCAAAGTAGAGCTCGATAGCCCCAATGGGGCCGTTACGATGTTTTTTGATAAATATATCGGTTAAATTTTTTCTGTCCGTCTCAGGATTATAATAATCTTCCCGATACATAAAGGCGACCACATCGGCATCCTGTTCGATAGATCCGGATTCCCGCAAGTCCGCCAGTTGAGGTATCTGCGGGTGACGGCTTTCAACAGAACGGCTTAGCTGGCTGATCGCAATAAGCGGCACGTTGAGCTCTCTCGCAATACCCTTAAGTCCTCTCGATATCTCAGATATTTCCTGAACCCGGTTTCCGCCATCGCCTGAAAACCGCGTACCGCCGCTCATCAGCTGAAGATAATCCACGATAATCAGACCGAGCGGCCGCTTATGAGCTTCACGTCTGGCCTTAGTACGCAGGTCGCTTACCGTTATGCCCGGACTGTCATCTATATAGATCGGTGCTTCGCTGAGCGAACCCATGGCGTGGCCTATTTTTTCAAAATCGGCGTCCGTGAGGTTACCGGTGCGTAGGTTCCACGCGTCCACTCCGGCTTCGGCGGCCAGCAAACGATCCACCAGCTGTTCCTTGCTCATCTCTAAACTGAACAGTAGGACCGGTTGAGCAGCATTGACGGCTACATTGTGGGCGAAATTAAGCGACAGTGCGGTCTTGCCCATACTGGGCCTGGCCGCCAGAATGAACAAATCGCTTCTTTGGAAACCAGCTAAGATGTTATCGAGATCTTTAAATCCGGTCGGTATGCCGCGGATCGTACCTTTGTCCTTATGTAACTCGTCCAGCCGTTCAAAGCTTTCGCTAAGGATGTTCTCCAAACTCACGACATCTTGCTTGATGCGGGTACTGCTTACATCGAAAAGCTTACTCTCGGCCGTTTCTATAAGATCCTGAACGCTGTCGTTTTCATTAAAACCCAAAGCTATTATGTCCTGGCTGGCACGGATTATCCGCCGACGGACGGCCTTTGACGAAACTATTTGCGCATATTCCACTACATGTGCCGCGGAAGGCACAAAATTAGTAAGCTCTGTCAGATACTCCGCGCCGCCGACCAATTTCAAATTATCATCGCCTTTGAGCTTGTTCGACAAGGTTAAGACATCTATGGGGCTGTGCTCGCCGTACAATGATTTAAGCGCACCGTAGATTATGCGGTTTTTTTCATCATAAAAATCATCTTCCCGGATAACATCGGCGATTTTTACGATAGCATCACTATCGATCAGTATGGAGCCCAGCAGGCTGGCCTCGGCTTCAAGGTTGTGCGGCGGTATTTTAGGTTGGTCGGATTTAACCATCGGTATCTAAGATTCTAGCACTTCGCTTGGACCAAAAATATTGCTTATGCTTTCTACAGAGTCACCGGCGGGTTGGCTTTTATCACTCCGGTCCGTATTGGCTTGCTTTAAAAACAATTTTACTTCTATGAAATTATCATCTAATTGCTTTAGGGCTTTTTTGACCAGCAAATGATTCTTCTCGATTGCCATTTGTTTGTAGTGGAACGGGAATTTAAAGTAGAGCTCCAACACGCCGTCGGCATACTTAGCTTCAGCCATACGGGCAATTGAATACAGAGAACCATTGTTGTTTTTCAAGCTATCCAGGGCATCCTGCCACAAGTCTTGCCTTGATGGGTCAGCTTTAGGATTCGAAGGGTTTGGCCCGGTTTTGATTTCGTTCGCCGGCCGGACCTTAGGACTATCACTACCTTGTTGTTTCAATGTGTCAGCTTTTTTATCGCCGACAGCAGACAATAAAGCCAGCTCGAGCGCTAAAGCGCTGTTGGCATAATTATCTATTGCCAAAAGGTCTTTGATGATAGTGACTATGCCTTGCCTGTCAATGCCCGGGCTTTTATCATTCAACAAGCAGTCGCGCAAATAACCGACCAATTGCCGGGCTATCTGGTTATTGGAAGCACCCGAACCACGCAACTTATCAATACCTTTTATGACTTGTTTGGAATCGGATGCAGCCACACTGTCTATTAATCCGGCTATCTCCTTTTTGGGGCTCAAGCCGAGTATCCGGGCGACATATTCGGTCTTGATAGTCTTGGCACTGTTTCTAAACTGGTCCAAAAGTGAAATTGCATCCCGGAAACTTCCATCGGCATTCTCGGCGATTACATCAAGCGCGCTGTCTTCAATGTCGATAGATTCTTTTTTGGCTATTTTATCAAGGTGTTTTTTGATGTCAGATACCGATATGCCTGAGAATGCGAACCTTATGCAGCGGCTGGTTATGGTGTCGGGAACTTTATGGAAATCAGTAGTGGCCAGTACAAACACGGCGTGCTCGGGTGGTTCCTCAAGTGTCTTTAACAATGCATTGAACGCTTCTTTGGTAAGCATGTGTACTTCATCGATGATATATACCTTGTATTTCAGTGCCGACGGAGTGATGTTAACCTTCTCGCGTAATTCCCGTATCTCGTCTATCCGCCGGTTCGAAGCGGCATCTATTTCGATTATATCGCTGTATATTTGTTCGTCGGAATAATCCAACCCGTTGATCGCAAACGCGAACAAACGTGCTACGGATGTCTTGCCGACGCCTCTCGGCCCCGTAAACAGATAGGCGTGGGCGAAAGAATTGTTTTTAATCGAGTTTACCAGCGTAGTGGTTATATGCTCCTGGCCTATCACCTCTTTGAATGATTTTGAACGATATTTTCTATATAAAGCACCTGCTGACATAGACTATATTATACGCCTTTTTATCTTATAAACGAGTTATGGACCGGGTTTAGAGGGCGGCTTCCAGGGCAGCCCACTCCGTGTCCTTGTCATCCTGTGGAACGTTCACGCTGACCTGATCACCCGGTTTGGCCTTAAAATAGGTAACACTGGCTAAAAGCACCCTGTATTGCTTGTCACCGGCCTTCACATAATAATGACCGTCTTTTAGTTCCAGTTTTCCGACGACTTGTTTTCTCGGTATTGGACCGATCTGCTTATACATGAAGGCGCCGTCTTCTGAAATAGTAAGTTTCAATATATCGCCCTGGACCAGTTTGGACTTGCTGGCGTAGTTAGCCGGTACCGGGTAAGTCTTGCCGTCGCTGCCTACCATGTTCTGCCCGTCGAATACACCCTCTATGACCTTGCCGATATTTTCTTCTACCGCCGCGTTTGTAGCTTCCGGGTCTTCACCAAGCAAGCTTAGGATCAGCTCCTTAGCTGCGGCAAGACTGGTCTCCGCCTCGGAAATCAAGGTACGGAGTCGTTTTACTTGTTTATCAGGTACATCTGCCATTTTTTACCGTTTGTTTTAGCCTCTATTTATTCGGTTCGTTATCCCACTTACTGCGGTTACAGTAGCACCTTTAACCCACCTAAGTCAAAGTGTCAAGGGCTAACTGTGGAAAATTACTTTTATTCTTGTTCGTCAGGGACTTCAAGCATATAGCCTATACCGAATAAGGTTTTTAAAAGTTCTTCTTTCCCATAAACCTTCAGCTTGGTTCTCACTTTCCCCACCATAACCCTTAGTGACGAGGTATCGTGTATCACGCCTGTTTCTCCCCATATGGCAGCATATAACTCTTCAGTCGTACAGGCTTGATTGCGCCTATCGGACAAGAATTTCAAAAATTGTCTTTCTTTGGAAGTGAATCGTTCCTCGGTAACTCCACCGGACACACTTATGTTACCCAGCTCATCCACAAAAAGATCCTGCACCTGTAAGATATCTTCTGTATATCTTGTCAGTAGCCATAACTCAAATACACTTTTGGTCCTAGCCAATTGAAAAACCGTTTCATTTCTTAATTCCTCTACCAATATGACTTTTTCTCCACTTGGTGTACGTAAAACTGGTATGTCGAAGCTATGCACCGCCAGATCTCCTAGGACGGCTACGGCATTTAATCTGTGAGCGTGGTCGCTATATATTTTTTCAACTTCAAATTCCGACGATAGCCATATAACCGTTTGGTCTTCTGCAAGACCGTCTAAACGGCTTAGAGAATTAGCTGGGATACCTATGCGACCCCGATCGGTTACATCAACATCACACTCCAAACTCATAAGAGGTTGTCCTAGATTGCTGAGTTGAAACCCCATTGGCCGACGATCCAATCCTGGCAAATCAATCGCATCATAAACTTCTGCAGGCGATACGCTCATTCCCCGTATTCTAGTTTAGGATACACAGCTAAACAAAAGCGTTGTTATGACAACTCCACAGTAGCTCCCATAAATGCCAGGGAATATTTATGTCGACACGAGCGAAGCGTCCGTGGTTTTTTAGTTCAACTCTACTGTAGCACCGGCCTCTTCTAGAGCCTTCTTTGCCGCTTCGGCGTCTTCTTTAGGCACCTTTTCCTTGATGACCTTAGGGGCTCCGTCGACCAGTGCTTTGGCTTCGCCAAGTCCCAGACCGGTTATGTCCTTGACGGCCTTGATGACGGCGACCTTTTGACCGCCTACGTCCTTCAGATTGATGTCGTATTCGTTTTTGGCTTCTTCGGCCGGAGCCTCTGCGCCTTCACCACCGGCTACCGGAGCTGCAACTGCCGCTACGGGAGCAGCCGCGCTTACACCCCAGTATTCTTCCAGAAACTTTACGAATTTACTGATTTCAAGCGCACTCATTTTGTCGAGTTGCTTGGTTATGTCGGCAAATTCCTTGGGAACCTCTACCTTTTTGGATTCTTTTGTTGAGTCTTCGGATTTGCTTTCTTCTTTCTTTTCTTCCGGTTTAGTATCTTTCGTTTCTGCTGTCATAGTTATCTCCTTTATTAACTTATAGTTTCAGCGCGCGCATTCAACACCTGGAGCACGCCCTTGATGTTGCCGCTCAGTACGGTTACAAACCCTCTCTGCGGCCCGCTGAGCACACTGAGCAACTGCGCACGTAACTGTTCCTTGTTAGGCAAGGCGGCCAATTGTTTGACGTCCTCGGCTTCCAGGAATTGTCCGTCCATAGTAAGCGCTCCGACAAATTCCAAGGTTTTGTTTGCATTGGCAAATTTGGCCAAAGCTTGCGCAGGTGCCACTTCATCATCACTGTTGAAGGCATAAACAAGCTGGGAAGTCAGCTTAGCGGTGTCTATATCCTTGTACCTGGATGAAGATTGTAAGGCCTTGATGACCAAACGGTTCTTTATGACCTTGACGCTGGTACCGTTCGCTTTAGCTTGTTTGCGCAAGTTCTGCATTTGCTTAACGCTGGTGCCTTGGTAATCAGCAATTACCGTCAGCTTCGAAGACTCCAGTAATTCGCTTACCTGACTTACTATTTCTTCTTTCTTAGCTTTCGTTAAAGCCATTTTGATATTCCTTGTTTAGTTTACCTTGGCAGGCTTCGACCTTAGCCGCCAGAAAGTTACCATTAAAAAATCTTTGGCGTGGAACCAAAGACTTATAACAAAGCTTTATTTGCCTCGGCGACATTTTCAAGCGATTAAATCGACGTCGCTGTCTTTGGGTAACTATCGACTATAATAACAGATTGAGCCTGTTAATTCAACTTTTATCAAGTTGTGCGAGTTTCTTCTTAGTGTAACGTTCGGCGGCCAGGCGTGTCAGCTCCGGATCATCGCTCATATTGACAAATTTCATGCCTTCAGCGATCAGGGGATGCTTTTCCGCCACCATATCAAACATTGTCTTGGCAATTTTTCTATAAGCCGGGTGTCCCGCTGAACCGGTTCTTAGCTCTAAAAAGTGATAAGCCTCCCGGGCGTTGAAAGTCATTTTCCAGCGCATCCGATGGCCCAAAAGTGTCGCATATTGAGCTTCCTGTTCGTAACCGTTTTTCTGCATCAGACTGTATAATCGCAGGCTTAGATCGAAGCACTTTTCGAATTCGTCACTCAATCCGGCATCTTGGACCAGTTTAGGAACTTCATAGCCGTAACGTGGCGTGAGCATCTGCCAAGTCAGATCATCTACCATGCGATGTCTCTGCAGATCGCGGAAAATGCCGTAATCGCACAAGATGTCCCATGAATAATGTATTTTTTCAAACGCCCGGCCCGGCTTGTGACGACGGTTGAATCTTTCGCCGATATAGCTTTGGACGACTTTTTTCTTCTTATTTACCGGCCATTTATCGACTTCTTTCCTCAGTTCGGTCAATGAAAGGGAACTATGTTCATATAATATATCGGCAGCTATATCCAATTCGTTATGCGGCCAAACACTGACCAGTCTTACGGGTTCGCTATCTCCACTGATCCTCGATGGCAATAATTCATCGGCTAGAGCCTTGGTATTTTCTCTGGCAAATGCTCTGTAGCCCATTGCCAGGATGCCGCGTTCGTTAATGTCGACTCTTTCCAAAAACGCCGGTATGGTCTTGCGCGCTTCAACCAGTAGTTTCCTGCCTACCTCGTGCGCTTCAGCCAGATTGTCGCTTAGCAAATGCATGATTAGGCTTTCTAAGGCCTGTCCCGATGCGAATATACCGACGGTTGATTTGGTAGCTACCGGCAGGACCGCCCTGGCGGCATCACAAGCCTGGGCCCTGGTCGCGCCTTTCCAGGCAACGTCGCGCTCACTCTCCGGTACGCCGGAGGTGCTTCTAACGTAATCCGTAAGTTTGGCTACCATGTATGAATAAATACCAAAAATCTTGTCCAGTGCCTCGTTATAAGCCTTTTCAACGTCTTTTTTAAGGTAAGGTAGCCGATGATAACGGTAATTTCCGTGCTCATCTTTTTTATCAAAATAGATATAACGCGTTGATTGTTCAAGGTAGGAGGCCAGCCTGCCCCACTCCAGCTTTTTTGTCAGCAGGTTGCTGGCATTCTCTACTACAACGTGTTGGCCGACCAGCTGCTGAACCGAATCATCGCCATATGCGGTTATGACCTTTTTAAGTAAGCGTTCGTCCTTGGCTTCCGGACTACTGAATTCGTCCAAGATAGTTACTCTCATATCATCGCCGCGCCGGCTTAACCGGGCCATGGCAGCAGCTATCGTCTGCGAAGGAAGTCTAGTGGTGAAGGCATACACGTCATCTTGGGTATTGGTCAGAAAGGATTTCAGATATTCGTGCCCTTCGGGTGTGATCCGGGGCGGGGACTCGGTTTTGTCCAAATAGGGGTTACCCTCGTTTTTACCTATCTTTTTTTTTAGTTTGTTGCCGTCCGGCAAGAAAACCAGCATGGTTTCCCACAACTGGTCATTGATGATCTTGGTATTTAAAATTTTGCCCGAGCGCGTGCAGTCTATCTGCTTAAAGTCCTTGGGAAACAACTGGCATAAGTTATCATAAACTTCTACCGATTTTCTAAGATGCTCCAGGCTGCTTTCGTGAATATCTTTTGAATTACCCCTTTTGTCGACATTTCTTATCGCTATCTCAGGCGGCACGCGCAGAACAAAAGATATATCAGGCCGCGGTATTTTAAACATCTCGTATTCTATCTGGTCCAACCATATAAAGAACCCGCGCCTTTGCTCGGCGTTGTCGAACAGAACGCCCTGGTGAGCCATATTCGACCCACTAAACCTGTCCGCGACCACTACTTTGCCTTCGGTAAGGGCCTTTTTGATACGCGCCGCGGAATGAAACCGGTCTAGAGCAAAAAACATCGAGGCAGTATACGGTCCGACTGTTGCGGGGGACCCTAAGTTACCGGCCAGATATTCCTTGATGAAATAGCTGGAAGGCTTGTTGTATTGCGGGAACTGCAAGGCTTCTACTTTGTAGCCGTTATTTTGGAGCCTTTCAACAATAAGTTTGAACTGGGTGGATTTGCCTGACCCGTTGGTACCTTCTAAAACGATGAATGCCCCTTGGCTTCGCATATATTCACCCCAGTCTTATATTACAGCCCACCGGTTAATGGAATAATTATAACTTACATTTAAGCAAATTGCCGTCCGACGATATTTTTCAGGTGTTTTTTGTTGTATAGTTTATGGCTGTTTTTTTCCAGATAAACTTTTTTGATACCCGCTGCTAAAATAGCATTCCAGCAGGGTTCGCAAGCCCACCAATGCCCCCATAGATACAGTTCCCCGTCGCTCAGATCCTTTTTTGGATGATTGTGTAGGGCATCCACGATAGCCCGGGGTTCGCTGTGGTTTTTCGGATGACAGCCTTCGCAAAGTTCGTATCGCTGACCGGTAGGTATACCTTTTTTTACCCGCTCGCAGCCGAATTTATCGTGATAATCACTGCCGTTGGCGCCTCTGCCGATTATCTTCCCCTCAAGCACTATCACGGAGGCGGTAGGCATGGTCCGATCCAGCGAATTGCTCCTAGCAAATTCCCTGGCCGCACTCATGAACTTATTATCCCCATCGACGTAGTAAATGGTTTCGTCCTTCGGGATGAACGGATATTTTATTTCAGATTTTGCCATTAACTCTAGTAATTATAAGGATTCTTATCTATAATCACAAGAAATGGCGAGATTTGATTTTATCTACAGGTCTGTACTGGAAGACCTGATGAATAAGGGGGTGAAGGAAGTAAACAAGCGAACTGGGCATGAAACTAAGGCGCTTCCCGGAATCAGTTTTTCTATAGACTTGGAAAAAGACGGTTTTCCGCTGCTTGCCTTGAGAAAAATACCCGTAAAATTGTTCATTGCCGAGCAAGTCTGGTTCATATCAGGCAGTAGAAAACCGGAGATATTTTTACGAGACTATACGAAGATTTGGGATGATTTCACTAACCCGGGCGATGTAGTAACCGTAGCATACGGCTATCGCTGGCGCAGGCATTTCGGACGCGACCAGCTGGGTAGCCTTGTTAAACTACTGGAAGAGGACAAGTCTTCCAGGCACGGGGTCATAGTAACCTGGGATCCGGCCAGTGACGGCCTGGGCGGCGTCAGCAAAAGCAACGTACCCTGTCCATTTACGTTCACGGTCAATGTAATAGGCGGTCGGTTGAATCTTATGAACGTGGTGCGCTCGAACGATATGATCCTAGGTTTTCCGCATGATGTGGCCGGTTTTGCTCTTTTGCAATGCATTTTGGCCCAAAAACTTGGAGTAAAGCCGGGAATTTATACGCATACTATAGCGAACGCTCATATTTACGACACCCACTATCACGCCGCCGAAGAACTTATAAAACGTCCGGTTGACTCTGAACCGATAAAGTTAGAATTGCCCGAAAATAGCTTTGAGAGATCTGAACAAAAAGACCACGGGCTGGTAGATGAAATCTATGCCAGTTTGACTGCAAATTATAAGCCCGGTAATAAATTAAAAGACTTGAAAATAATCTTATGAGGAACATATAGTAGGTAACCATATGTCTGTTCTAACACGCGAAGATATCCTGAAGTACGTCAAAGAGGGCGGTCTCGGTTTTAAACCCGGACTCGATTCGTTCCAATTGCAAGCACACTCGGTAGACCTGAGGCTCGGTTTTACGTTTTTAGTACCGAAATCATGGTATGTCAGCAAAGCGGGCCGCGAACAGATCCACATGGACTTTTATGCCGCTAACAAAAAAGAACACTTCGACATAGTCGAGCTGGAGCAAGGCCAATTCTTCGACTTGCTTCCGGATGAGCACATATTGGTCTCGTCCTTGGAATCTGTCAAATTGCCGGCTGATCTTATGGGGGTAATGTATCCGCGGTCATCCACCAACAGGAAAGGTATTTCAGTTGATCAGACAGGTATAATCGACAGCGGTTATGAAGGCCAGCTGGTGATCCCGATACGCAATAATACCCAATCGCAAACCGTAAGGTTATATCCCGGTGAGCGTTTTTGCCAGATCGTTTTCCAACGTTTGAGCGGGGAGGTCAAAGCCCGAAAAAGCCGCTACCACCGAAAGGACATAATCGAAGGCGTAGACGTGGACAGTCTGGAAAATGAACGCGAAAAAGAAATCAAATTAATAACAAAAGGCGACATCAAAGAGCTTAAGAAGAGCTACCCGGTCTGAACCGGCACTACAGCTTGGACGGATCGATAGCTATAGACGGACCCATGGTAGTTGCAGCATAAATTGAACGTATAAAAGCGCCTTTTACCGATGAAGGCTTGTTTTGCTTAACCGATCCGACGAGTTCGTCCGCGTTTTGCTTGAGCTTCCCGCCACCGAAACTGACCTTACCGACACCGATATGGATAATGCCATTGCCGTCTACCCGGTACTCTACTTTGCCGGCTTTTGATTGCTCGACGGCTTTTGCCACGTCCGCAGTCACCGTACCGCTCTTCGGATTAGGCATAAGTCCTTTGGGTCCTAAGATACGTGCATACTTGGCCAATTTGACCATAAGGTTCGGCATAGCTATCAAAACATCGAAGTCGGTTAATCCCTTGTCCAGCATCGCCAGAACTTCATCTTCGCCGGCGATATCGGCACCTTTAGCCTTGGCTTTTTTGGCATTGGTTTCATCGGCGAATACCGCCACCTTGACGGTTTTGCCGCTTCCGGCGGGCAATACCACGCTGTCACGTATGTTCTGATCAGCTTGCTTCGGATCGACATTCAGCCTGATGTGCAGTTCTACCGTAGCATCAAAATTCGCAGTAGACGTTTTGCATGCCAGCTCCAGAGCGTCCGCTAGGTTGTACTCCTTGTCTTTTTCAATCAGTTCGGCTGATTTGCGGTATTTCTTGCCTTTTCTTTCAAGCTTCGAACGCGGTGGTTTCTGCTGAGGTTTTTTCTCTTTGGCTGAAGGCTCAGATGACTGTGCGGTTTTACGGTCTTCTTTAGCGGTTTTTTCTTCGGTTTCACGGACCGCCGTGGCGCTTCGCTTGCCGGCTTTTGCCGTCTTTTGCTCTTCTTTTGGCTCTTCAGCCTCAGACTGGGCTTTTTCAACTGCAATTTTCTTTTTGGCTTCTTGTTTCTCTTCGTCTGCTGCCTGCTGTTTGCTGCCTGCAATTGTCTTTTTGGTCTCTTCTGCCATGATCACTCCTTTCGTGGTGCAGACGTCCGCCAGCTGGCGGACTCCCACAAAAAATTAATTATTCTACTTCTATGCCCATACTGCGAGCCGTACCGGCGACCATTTTCTTTACGGCGTCAATATCGTCGGTATTCATATCCTTAGCCTTATTCTCGGCGATGGCGGTTAAGTCGGCATCTGATAATTTTTTATCGATTTTTTCAGTGTTCGGACGCCCGGAACCTTTTTGGATACCCAGTTTAGCCCTTATTTGTTCGTCAACCGGTTCACTAACGACTCTGAATTCCATACTTCTATCGTCATAAATCGTTATGTGGGCGGTTAAAATGCCTTTCATCTCTTTGGTCTGTTCATTGAATGGGTTGATAAAGTCCATCATGTTGACTCCGTACTGTCCCAAGGTACTGCCTACCGGCGGCGCGGCACTGGCTTTGCCCGCCGGTACACGCATCTTTAAATTTGCTTTTATTTCTTTCTCAGCCATGACTATCTCCTAAACCTTCTTTACCTGTAGCGTGTCCAGTTCTACCGGTGTTTCACGGCCGAACATATTAACCAGCACTTTAAGCTTGCCTTTAGTGGCATCTATCTCGTTGATAGACCCGTCGAAGCCCTTGAACGGACCGTCGATTATATTGACGACCTCGCCTTCCTTGAGGTCTATCTTATGCTTTGGCTGCTCAAGGCCCATACGCTTGCGTATCTTATCCAGTTCATCCTTGCTTATGGGCGTGGGGTCGATGCCCGTCCCTACAAAACCGGTAACGTTCGGTGTGTTGCGGACTATATACCAGGCATCCTCGGTAAGTTTCATATGCACCAACACATAGCCTTGGAAAATGCGTTTTTCGACAATCTTGCGCTTACCGTTTTTTATCTCTATCATCTTTTCCTTAGGTACCAATACTTCAAAAATCTTATCGGCCATATCCAGACTTTCGGCACGCTGGCGGATGCTTTCGGCGACTTTTTCTTCATAACCGCTGTAGGTATGGATGGCATACCAGTTTTTGGTTTCGTCGTATCTTTTTGCCATTGCTATACTCCTTACGCTTTGGTTATTTAATTATTATCTGCTTGAACAGTTTATCGAGCACGAAGTCCAATCCGGCGATAAAAACGGCAAAAATAGCCGAAAAAACGAATACTGCGAACGTCAATCGTATAGTTTCCCTGCGTCCCGGCCATGTGGTCAGACGAAGCTCCTGCCAGGCGCCTTTCAGATACCGGGGGACGGCGAACAACAATCTGTCTAAAAACCGGCCTAAACGGTTGTCCGGCAGCCTGACGAATCGATTTCTTTTCTTGCCGCCACCCGAACGTATTTTCTTGATCGGTGCGAATCGTCGTTCTTTCGCGGTCTTTTTCTCACCACGCTTTTTAGAAGCGGCCAATTCACGCATAGAAGGTGCCCTAGCTGGTTGCTTTGATGGTTTCTTCTTTCTTGCCATATTCCCCTTGAATTTAAAAAACTACCATCGAGGTAGTTGTTGTGCGTCACTTGTCAATATACTTTATTAGGTTCCCCTTGTCAACAGAGAGAGGGTTATTTCAGGTTCGGTATCTTCACCGTGAATACGGAACCTTTGTTAAGTTCGCTTTTTAAATCTATCTCGGCATTCATCAACCTTGCAAGTTTAATGGTTACATATAAGCCCAGTCCGGTGCCGTTAGTCGCTCTCGTCCGATAATCCTCGCTGCGGAAAAACTTATCGAACACCTTTTCCTGGTCGCCTTTGCTTATGCCGATCCCGGTATCGGCTACTTCGAATACGACACCGGATGAATATGGCTTGGCCGATAGGGTAATGGTACCTTTCTCCGTATATTTGATGGCATTGGTAATGAGGTTTTGTAAAATTTCCCGCAGATAGAGCTTGCTGGAGGTAAGGTCCTTCAGCGTATCGTCCATATTGACCCTAAGTTGTAAACCTTTGTTTTCAACTTCCGGTCGATAATCTACATCGAGTTCGCCAATGAGCTCACGGCAATCTATATCTTCGATCTCCAAATCAAGTTTCTCCCGTTCGGCACGTGATAACGTCGCCAGATCGTTGATCATCTTGCTCAAGAACAACACCTGATCATGGGCTTGCTTTAAGGCCTCCCGGACCTGCTTATCTCCGGATTTTTTGACCAGGAATTCGGCGTTGCCGACTTCGCCCTCGGCAATAGCGATGGGCGTTCTGAGCTCGTGGCTGACCACACTTATAAATTCATCCCTTTCCTCTTCCAACGATTTTTCACGGGTTATATCACGAAACAGCACGACGAATCCTTCGCTGCCCTGCCTGCCGAAGCCCAGATGAACCGGGGCAACGCTCAAGTACAGGTTGATCACGCTGCCGTCGGAATACCTAAGTTTATAATCCCTGTTGACGACCTGGGATTTGGTCTCTCTGATGAATTTATTGATATCAACCTGCTGGTTATTGTGATCCATAAATCTACCTATATCGGCGAAGGTTTTGCCGTGCAGGTCTATATTTAAATCCAGAATATTAAGGGCGGAACCGTTATATAGCGCGATACGTCCGGATTCATCAGTCGCGATTACACCGTCTACCATGCTGTTGATAAGGCTGCCTAACCTTTCGGAAACAAGTTTTTCGCTTAATTGGCTGGCATTCAGCTGTTTGATGCTACGGTTGAACAAATCCCAGATTGATGAGACGAACATGCTGATGAGACCCACGAATACGGTAGCCGTGGCTATCGTAATGACGTCTCCCTGGGAAAGGTTATGTTGCTCTTTGATGACCCAAATGGTCACGCTAAGCGCAAAAATACCATATAAACCGTATGAGACCAGGTGCCTTACATAGATCGTAGTGGCGATGATCAGATATAACCATGCCAGGAAAACCATAGGTGTCAAAAAGCCGACTATAAAAACGCTTAATACGCCCCCCACGACGGCAAAAGAGAAGTTATAAGACAGGACCTTCTTCAGCGTGTACGGGTTCCAAAAATACTGAACAAAACCCATCAATACAAAAAAGACGAAACCGAACCAAAAGGCCGGATAAGAAAAAGAATAAGTAGCTAGGACGTCCCGCTCAACAAGAACCAGCAGAACAGCGACGGCCAACGAAAAGATCAAACCGACGGTTCTATCTTGTTTTACTACTTTTTTGTCTAAGAAAAATAATTTTTCCGGGTCCATTTATCTATATACTCGATTGGCTTATGCTTATTATAGCCGAATCTTAGGAAATCTTTGCGTAATTGTAGTTTCGGATAGCCCTTCGGCGATTTTTATAGTCGGGAAGCATGGACTCTACTTCCTGCCAAAATCCCTTGCTGTGGTTGAGGTGTTTAAGATGAGCCAGTTCATGGACAATTACGTATTCTATTAGATCCTCCGGTAACCTCATTAAAGAAAGGTTGAATGTTATCTTTTTGTCCTGGTTGCAGCTACCCCATCTTGATTTTAAGTTTTTTATTCTTACCTCATCCATCTCAAGCTTTGCAGCCGTGGCTTTTTGACGCGTAAGCGGTATGAGAATCCTGGTTGCCTCGCTTCTTAAAAATGCCGTTATTTGCCTGTCTATCGTCTTTTGCACCTTTGAATCGTCCAGGCCTCTTGGAACATATACGTGTAAAAAACTTTCGCGGGCCTCATATGCGGCGTATCTTCTGTCATGAACGTGGAGCTTCAATCTGAGGTTCTCCATAACGGCCTGGCCGTCCTTCCAGCCAAGCTCCATGCTGTCGCGGTGCTTACTTATCCAATCCTTTTTGCTGCGCAAATATCCAAGACCAGCGGCCTTAGGTACATACCATGGGATACTGAGACGCACGCCGCCGCGTCTGTCTATAGATAACCTAATGTAGCGCAAACCCCGCCTGCGAAAAATCTTTACGTTGCCTATTCCTTCGACGTTGATTTCGGATAAAGCCACGGCTATTTAGCGAATCGAGATATCCCGGCGCTTGATATCTTCTCTGCCGCGCATGGATTGCGGTATAAGATTCACCAGTTCAGGGCGTATTTTTCTGACTATAATCTGGCTATGCGTCAGGACTTTTAGCTCTTCAAGTTTTTTAAAGACGGCATTTTTTTGAGTACTGAAGGTATGCTTACCGCTGATAACGACATATTCTTCATCATCCGGGTTCTGGCTGTTGTTCACGACCGACTCGAATTCAGCCCGGGTATAGCTTTTAGCATACCGGTCGTTGACCTTTCTTTTATCCCGCTTCCGAAGCCGGTCAAAGGCGGTATCTGCGTCTATCTGCAACCACGCCATCACCAGCTTGGCATTATTGGCATAAGCCAGGTTCCTGATTTTTCTTCTGTCCGATCTCCTGGGGACGGACACGTCCAGCAAGACGTTGAAGCCCGATGCCAGGAATTCCTTGGTCATGTATTCCACCAGCGCTTCGTATACTTCCGGGGTGTCTATGCCCTTTCTTTTGAGCTTACCCCCGAGCTCAGTCCTTATCTTGTCCGAGTGTATGTGGATGGTATTGTTTATCTCCTTGGCAAATTGCCTGGCAAAGGTTGATTTTCCTGATCCGGGATAGCCATACAGAATTAGAATAAAAGGTTTTTTTACTTGAATCTTGCTCTGCATATTAAGATATTTTATAACAACTTCAACAAAATATTAAGACATGCCCCGGTTTAGTTTGAGTTTGTTACAATTGTTATTGCGTTAACTCGTAGGGGCAAGCTGTCAGTGGCCAGTACGCAGACCTCTGAGTCCGCACCTTTACAATATTCGTATCTTTTTGATAGGAGTGTAGCTCAGTTGGCTAGAGCGACGGTCTCCAAAACCGTAGGTCGGGGGTTCGATTCCCTCCACTCCTGCCAAAAAGGTGCGTGATTAGTCTTGACACATATGCCTTAATACAAAAAACCAACGGTGTTATGTCAATATTCATACAGCATTCATCGGTGATTTTTGTTAAATAGTCTATAATATAACTACAAGTCGGCGGAGGTAGCAGTCATGAAGGAAAGGAAAACTGCACGCAAGAGCCAGGCATCCAGAGTCAAGCACTTGCGTCCAAGGTCCTTAACTTATTACCTGAAAGCTACCAAAGCCACGAAGAAGATCGGCTCGATAGCCACTAATGGATTCTTCCAAGTACGGGACTTTCTTGTTAAAGAAATTCCCCTGCCGTCAGCCCGTGATATTACCGGTTCGCTTACCGGTTTTTTTAATAGATCTCCAGTACTTAGCGGCCGCACTGAAACGGCTTCCGCAAAACAACCATCCGAAAAAAACGGCAACAAAAAAAATAATAACAGTTTTGAAGACGATGATTTAGAAACGATAGTCAAAAATTCCAACGAAGTTTTAGCTGAAGCGACTACCGTTTTTCCCTTTACCTTGTTCCCTGATACGGTTACCGTTGACAGGACCAAGCTTACCATCACCCAACGCACGTTTTTCTGGTCCGGCAAGGTAACGACCATCCATATAGAGGATGTGTTGAATATCTCGGCGAACGTCGGGCCGTTATTCGGCTCGTTGACCATCGCTATAAAGGGCCTGACCTCGGAAGACCACTACTCGATAAATTACTTCTGGCGCAAGGACGCCATACACCTAAAACACATAATCCAGGGACATATGATGGCCCAACATGATAAGATCGATTACCGGCATCTGGAACATCAGAAACTAATAAGAACTCTCCTAGAGCTGGGCCAAGACTCAAACCCCGAATAAAGTAAGTTTATTTTTTACGCGGCTTGACTTCGTTACGCCCCAGGTTCTTCTTGGTTTCAACGTAGAGGACATGTTTGCGGGCTATCGGATCATATTTGCGAAGCTGTAACTTATCCGGCGTATTCATAGCATTTTTACGGGTATAATAAGTACGATGTCCGGTCTCTTCGGACACTAAGCCGACCAATTTTCGCTTATCACTTTTCTTTGCCATACGAATTAAAATCTTATCAAAAATGTTTACATCTGTAAATACTGGAGCCACCTGTCGGATTCGAACCCATAACAGTTCGGGGAACTGTTATGTCGACGCGAGCGAAGCGTCGCTCGTTTTGTGGAGCCACCTGTCGGATTCGAACCGACGACCTACTGTTTACAAAACAGCCGCTCTAACCAGCTGAGCTAAGGTGGCAAATACTTTTAACAGTAGTAAATTGTAGCAAAAACAGAGGAAATTTGCTAATATGCCTTAGTCCTGACGCCATCTTAGCTCAGGGGTAGAGCACTTCCATGGTAAGGAAGGGGTCTCGGGTTCAAATCCCGAAGATGGCTCCACGGCACTTTTATATATAATTTTACAAGCGTAGACAAAGTCTGTTTGTAAAATTAAGACGAAAAGCCGGTCAAGGCTGGTCAAAGATAAGCAGAAACATTTTGTGCGCGTCTTTGCAAGCCATCACCGAGCTTTGACGAGCAGGGTTAGTGAAGCGGTCAAACACGTCAGACTGTAAATCTGATGGCTTATGCCTTCGTAGGTTCGAATCCTACACCCTGCACCACGTCCAAACTAATAACAACCTCGCCAGAATTTGCGCAATCCAGTGGCACAAATTTTGCGGGGTTATATATTGTTTCTCCTTTTCCGAACAAAATATCTCTCATTTTGTTCGGTTATTATAAAGTTGCGAAACGTATGCGAATCCTGCACTCTGCACTGTTCGTTTAGAATATGCTCCAAAGGTGCTGATTCGTCACTTCGTGGTGGTAGAGGATTTCAGCTTCTTTGATTATTTCACCCAGTTCCTTCGGGTTGCGGTGTGCAGTTGCTACTTTGTACTCCAGATATTTGTCTTTGCTCGTCTTGCCCATAATGTCGGTAGTAAACCGACTGGTTCTGAACTGCCTTATCGCATCATTGATATTACTTGGTAAAAATTTAAGCCGCTGGCGTTTGCCGGCCGGCCGGGGCTTTTTATCCTCTACGGCTATTTTCATCACCATATAAAGCAGTAGGTAGGGGTTGGCGTCGGGGGAAACGGACCGGATCTCAATCCTTGCCGAACGCTCATTCCCCAACGGGACCCGTACCATGGAACCCCGGTCATTTGCCGAAGCTTTGATCTGGTTGGGCGCTTCATAATTCGGATCTAGCCGCCGGTACGAATTCACGCTTGAATTCAAAACCAAGGATATTTCCGGTGCACGTTTGAGAATCTTGGCTATCAAGTCCCAACCGAATTCCGATAGATTATCCAGACCGGATTTGTCATATAGTATGTTCCTGCCGTTCTTTGCAAGCGAGAAGTTAGTATGCATCCCGTTCCCGTTCAGTCCCTGGATAGGTTTAGGCAGGAAAGTAGCCGTCATCCCCAGGCTATGAGCCACTTGCCGACAAACCAATTTGTACAGTAATACCTGGTCGCAAGCCCTCACTACATCAGTGTAGGAAAAGTTGCTTTCAAACTGCGAAGGTGCGACTTCCGGATGGTCCTTTTCATTTTGGAATCCCATAGCTCGTAGTATGTCCGCTACCCTATCAATGAATACTCTTAATTTATCCAGAGGCAAGGCATTGAAATAACCCCCGGTCGTCATCAGCTCGAAGCCTTTGTGCCGGTTATAATGCTGCTCAGCATCCAGCCCGTTCAGCACGAATCCCTCTATTTCCGGCGCCATGAAGCCTTCCAGGCCGTTGGAAGATTTTATTCTCTTGGCGTAGTCCTGCAATCTTCCCCTAAAATCCGATTCGTAAGGCTTCAAATCTTTGTCCGCTATATTAGCGAACACCGCCACTTTGCCCGGTCCGAAAACATCCGATGGCAAATAAGTAAGACTAGTCCAGTCTATGCTCAAACGCAAGTCAGACTCATGTAATTCGCTGAAGCCCCGGATAGATGAACCGTCGAAGGTAAGATTGTCCAATGATTTAAGAAAAAATTTCTTGTCGTAATCAAGCATGTGCAGACGGCCTTCGATGTTGGCAAAGCAAACGGTCACGGCTTTGATACGTAATTCTTTCTTCAAGTTTGCTATATTAATCTTTTTTGCTTGATCGGGATCGGAAATACCGCGAGCTTTTAAATTTAATTCCTCTAGCTCGTTGTAAGAAAGCTCTAAGAAATCTTTCATTTGACTTTGCTGTTGCATTTTTAAACCCTCTCGTTAGCTAATCAAGCTTAATTTATTTAATACACACATGCTATGTCAAAGAATTAAATTTAATCCTTAAATTTTCACTATAAAACAGGTTCGCCTATCACTTATATGGCATAAACATGGTAAATTCTGTAAAAAACAGCTATATTTTTCTATTAAGTTATAATAAAACATCATGGATAGAGAGAGACGACCGAAATATATTGATCATACCCTGTTAAGGTTAGTAGCCTTCATGCACTTGGTGGTGGGCAGTATAATCCTGATAATCAGCGGGGTGGTATTATTCGCGCTGCCGGCATTCGCATTTTATTTGACTTTCCTCGCCGGGTTTTATTTTTTTCTGCCGGGTGTCATCATTACCTTCGGGCTGGTAGGCCGAAGGTCGGCCAGAACTTGGTCAAGGATGATGATTCCGGTTTGGAAATGGCTGCAATAGTCCCTAGAAGATGAGATATTCCCTCCTATAAGCGTTAGCGTCCTAAATGACTACTCTTTTGGCGCGCTGAACGCGGAATCTTTTCTTGCTGCCCGTAGAAGTTATCAATTTTGACAGCTTATCTTCCAGCAAATCAGCCTTTTCTTGTTCGTTGGTTTTTCTATACCCTTGTATCAGCAGTTTATAAGACTCCTTAGTAGGTTCTATCTCAACAGCTTTTTCCAGATGGTTTACCATCTGCTTGTTGTTCCCCAGATACTCCAAGGCTTTAGCCAGAGCTATATGTCTCGCGGCCATGCTGTCCTCTAATTTCAATGCTTCTTCAAAGGCAGTGGCCGCACGCTCGTAATTTTCGGTTTCATAATATACCAGGCCCAGATTATGCAGGCTGGGCGCCGAGGGCTCGATGCTACAGGCGATTTCAAAACAATCTATGGCATCTTTGAACTCCTTTTGCTTGGCGTATAAGATACCAAGACGGTTATAAGCGGCAGCATTCTTCTCATCTATCTTCAAGATTGCCAGCAGCGCTTTTTCGGCTCTGACCAAGCGGTTCTCCCGCATGCCCTGGTGAACTATGTCCCACAATCTGCCGATACGACCGCTTATTTTATGCGGCAAATCTACCGATTCACTTTCGTCGATTTGAAAGGCTCGTAATGCCAAGCCTGCAAATATGAGCAATAATAATAATTCGTACATAAACTCTACCAATTATAACATTTATCAGATATCAAAGATTGTAAAATACATTCGTTAAGAGTAGTTTCTGGTTCACGTTATATCTCTGTGAGCTCCGGGCCGTATTGATTCTTTTAAGTTGTTCCAGCAGCCTCTTGTCAAAGTGGTTATATTTATCGATCTGATTCTTCATAACGGTTTCCAGCACCTTGCAAAGCGATTCTAAATATAAATCCATATCGAATTCCTTGTCTTTCACCAGCCTGTCGATTTCTGCCAGACGCTCGAATCTATCGGCTTTGAGCATGGTTTTTATGCTGGAGATAGTATCCACCATCGGGTGTTCATCGTAATTTTTCAGCAGCTTTATAGTCATAGCCGGTTTGCCACCGCTTAACAAATATGCCTTTTGGACGACTTCTTCGCGGTACTTGTTATGGAAAAACTCATTGGCTTGCTTGAGACTGATGGGTAGTACTGCGATCCAGGACAGTCTGGAAACCGTTGTAGGCAAAAGACTGCTTTTGGCATCGGTTGTAATTATTATCACGGTGTCAGCCGGCGGTTCTTCAAGCGATTTGAGCATAGCGTTTTGTGCTTCGACGCCGAATTTTTCGAACGACCAGAACAAAAGACATCTTTTTATCCGCGGTTTGCCGGGTATCTTGAGCCGCAGGAATCTTATTGCCTCACGGACTTCTTCGATACCGGATTTTTCACAGTCGATTGTTAGGACGTGCGGATAATTTTCTAAATTTTCCACCCCCAGGAATCGCCGAGCTATGTAAAGAGCGAGGTATTTTCGGCCGCTTTCCTTTTCTCCTTGCAGACCGATAGCGTGGGGTTGGCTTGCGACAATCCTCCCCGTCGTTTCTTCCGTAGCCGGATTGATTAATAAATCAGTCATCATCTTATATTTTAGGTTGGCTAAAACCGGCCGGCAAGTCCGAACTGAATGTCATGAGCTCATTATTATCAGGCAGCCCTATCGACAGCTCGCGGGCATGCAAATATAGCCTGTCCGCCTTGGCCCCGCCATAAAAGTCATCACCGAGTATCGGACGCTTCATGTGTTTAAGGTGTACCCTGAGCTGGTGTGTCCGGCCGGTTTTAGGCGATAGTTCCAACAGGCTATAGACAACTCCTTCTTTGGTAAATGTTTTGATAGTCTTATAAGCGGTTTTAGCCGGCTTGCCGCCGCTTGACACCTTAAAGAACTTAGGATCTTTCGGGTTGCGTTCGATAGGTATGTCTATGATGGCTTCCCTGGGTTCAATCAAGCCTTGTACAAGCGCGATGTATTTTTTGGAAACCTTGCGCGCCCCGAACTGTTTTTGCAAGAATTGCATCGCCCTAGGGTTTTTAGCACAAATCATAACCCCGCTTGTACCCCTGTCCAACCGGTGTACTATACCGGCGCGGTTATTGTCCTTTTTAAAACCGCTTGTTTTGGGCCATAACCAGGATGCTATGGTACTTTCTTCGCTGAAAGCACCTTTTGAATGTGATAAAACTCCGGCAGGCTTATCAACGACTACGCAGTTATCATCCTCGTAGATAATATTCAGCCGGAGCTTGCTGGCTTTTGACGGTTCTTTCTGCTCAATCTGCACTGGACTGTTTTCGTCCACTCTGGTCGCTGACTTTTTCTTAAGTAATCCGCCGACCTTTACCCTGCCGGCTTTTATCAGGTTCGTCGCCGAAGAACGGCTCACCCCAAGTTTTTTTGCTACCAAATAATCCAACCTTAGTTTGCGCAAGCTTCCTACCTTAAACCTACGGCTTTTTGTACTTTTAGCAGGGTATTGTTGGCCCGAACACTCATCAGTTTTTCAGATTCAATCAACTTGGTCTGTACATCTTCCTCTTTTATATCCGCCAGTTGGGATTGGAAACTTCTTAAGAATTCAGCTACCGCATCAGCCACCGTCTGCTTGAATTGGCCGTACTTGGTCTGTCCGGCGAATTCCGCTTCGGCTTCGCTGACCGTTTTGCCTTTTATAAGACCGTATATCTCGATAAGATTAGAGACACCGGGCTGATTATCCGGGTCGAATCGGACTTTGTTAATGCTGTCGGTAGTCGCGGACATTATCTTTTTGCCGGCGGCTTCCGGATCGTCAAGCAGAAATATCACGCCCTTGTCGGACTCCGCACTTTTACTCATCTTCTTATCCGGCCGAACCAGGTCTTTGATCCGAAGTCCCTGGTCCTTGGCGAAGAATTTATGTTGTTCCTTGACCGGTTTGGGAACCACAAAAATATCACCGAATCTGTTATTGATGCGCTGGGCGATATCGCGGGTAAATTCCAAATGCTGGGTCTGGTCATCGCCGACCGGCACATAGTCCGCTCCATAAAGCAGAATATCCACCGCCATCATGACCGGATAATTAAACAGTCCGGCCGAAACTTCATTCGTTCCATCCTTCTTATCTTTGAACTGAGTCATGCGGCTCATTTCGCCAAAACCGGTGAAGCAACTGAGTATCCACATCAATTCGGAATGGGCCGGTATGTAGCTTTGCCTATAGAGTTGCACGTCCGGGTCAGCCAAAGGCAACCCGGCCGCTACGAAAGTTTTCAGATTGGTCATTATCTGTTTCTGCAAACTTGGATAGTCAATCTCGGTGGTTATACTGTGGAGGTCCGGGACGAACAGATTTATCTGGTAATCTTTCGTCTTGCTCCTGGCCATATCGACCATAGGCAAAAGCGCACCGAAATAATTGCCGATGTGCAATTCATTATTGGCCCTAAGCCCGGTTAAGATTACAGGTTTACTCATTATCTTATAACTATTATACATAACTATCTAAAGAGTTCGCCGAGAGATAGCTGTCCGGTATAAGCGGCCGTACCCAATATCACTCCGTCTACTTCGGCTTCCGCCAAATCGTATATGTCCTCGTTGCTCCTTATACCGCCGCTTGCAATCATTTCTATCTCAACTATCCCGGCCAAGTCAAAACACTTGACAACGTTAGGGCCTTGCAAACGCCCCTCTCGGTTAACATCGGTATAGATAATTCCTCCTGCTCCGTCCTCCTCCGCCATAATGGCCGCTTCGTAGAGATTTAATCCCGTACTCTGTTGCCAGCCATGAGAGACCACTTCGTCATCTTTAGCATCTATCGCTACTATTACATTTTTACCGAAGTTAGAAGCCGCCTCTTTGAGCCAACCGGGTTGTAAAAGCGCTCGCGTGGAGGTCACCACTTTCTCCGCGCCGGCATTTAACAACTCGTCTATATCACTCATTTGACGCAAGCCACCGCCGACCTGAAAGCTAACTCCTGGATTAGCTGCCAGGATATCCTTTATGAGGGCGATATTGCTTCCGGCTTCAAGTGCCCTGTCCAAGTCTACGATATGCAAACGCCTGGCGCCCTGTTCGATAAAGCGGGCGGCTTGAGCCAGAGGATCGTCGATCCTTAGCGTTTCTTTACTTACATCGCCGCCTACCAGCTGTACGCAAGAACCTCCCCGTAGGTCTATAGCGGGGATAACTTGCATGCATGCTTTCCGGTTATTTATCGCTTGGTGTACTGGCGTTTCTTGCGGGCACCTTTTAGGCCGAACTTCTTGCGTTCTTTTTCCCGCGGATCGCGGCCTAACAGTTCAGCACGTCTGAGGGTATTTTTGAAATCAGGATTCAGCTCTACCAAAGCCTTTGCTATACCTAGACGGATAGCGCCGATCTGACCGGCATGACCGCCGCCGCTGACCTTTACGCTGATGTCGTATTTGTTCTCTTGCTCGAGAGCGATGAAAGGCTTATCCAGCTCATGAAGCAAAAGCTGGCTGGCTGCGAAGTACTCCTCCGCCGGTTTGTCATTGACGCTTATTACACCTTTGCCTTTTTTCAGCCTTACTCTGGCGGTTGAACTTTTTCTTCTGCCGAGTCCGTAAAAGTAATCTTTCATTGCTTGCCTTTCTTCAGATCGAACTGCTGTGGGTTTTGTGCGGAATGTTTATGATTTTCATCCTTATAAACCTTGAGTCTGGACAACCTACCGTCTCTTAGTTTGTTATCCGGAAGCATGCCGCGCACGGCATCCGCTATCACTTTTGTAGAATCTTTATCAATCCTTTCCTGAAGGCTGAGTTCCCGTAGATTGCCGGGGTATCCGGAGTGTCTATAGTATTTCTTATCCGCGAGCTTGTTACCCGTCACCTTAAGTTTGTCGGAGTTGATAACTATGACGAAATCGCCGCAATCTATGTGCTTGGTAAACATAGGCTTACCCTTGCCCATCAAAAGCTGGGCAATCCGGGTAGCCAGCCTGCCGAGCGTCAGTTCGCCGGCGTCCAGGATATACCAGTCCCTTTGGATATCGGTTGGTTTCGCAGAGTAGGTCTTAGTCATTTTTTAGCTCCGGATTTCTTGGCGGTTGCTTTTTTAGGAGCGGTTTTCTTTGCGGTCGCGGGTTTTTTAACGGTTGCAGGTTTTTCGGGCTTGGGCCGGGGCTTCGCGGTAAGATCGTCGACGAAACTTACCTTTGCCAGCTGAGCATTATCTCCTCGGCGCGCGCGGGTCCTGGCTATCTTCAGATGTCCGCTTGAACGGTCGGATAGCTTGGGCGCTATTTCATCAACCAGTTTGTGAGCCGATTCGACGGTTTGCAGCCTGGCGATAATTATCCTGCGATTGTGCAAGCCGCCTTTCTTCGCTTTGGTTATCAGTTTTTCGGTATACGGCACCAGTTCCTTGGCCTTTTGCTCGGTGGTTTCTATAGACTCATGGACAATGAGCGTATCAGCCAAGCCCTTAAGCAGTGCTCGGCGCTGATCGCGCTCACGGCCGAACTTGCGGCCTTTGTATCCGTGCCTGTGCATCTAAAATTCCATCTCCGCCATTTTTTCTTTGACTTCATCGAGCGCTTTGCTGCCGAAGCCTTTTAGTTCGCGAAGTTCGACGTCGCTTAAAGCGAACAAATCTTTGAGGGTATGAATGTCATTGTTAACAAGTGCGTTGGTAGTTCTTGCGGAAAGATTCAGATCTTCTATGGATGTCATCAGTGCCGGTGAGTCATCCGTAACGGCCGAATCGGCGGAAGTTTCTTCCGTTGAGCTTAAAGGAGCGCCCTGTTCAACCCTGGTCTGTCCGGCCAGCGCCGTGTATTGATTGACCAATATCGCCGCCGCTTCTTCAAAAGCATCGCGCGGAGTTATAGTTCCGTCGGTTTCAACAGTTAGAATGAGCTTATCCAAATCGGTCATCTGACCCACGCGGGTATTTTCCACTTTGTAACGGACTCGTAAGACGGGACTGAATATGGAATCAATGGCTATCATGTCAGATAAGACCTTCTTGTTATTCGATTCATCGATGGCACGATAACCCCGTCCTTTTTCGACTACTATATCCATATTTATGCTGGCCGAGGCACTGTCAATATGAGCAATGACATGGCTCTTGTTGACTATCTCGACATCGGCATTCGTCTGGATGTCTTTGGCCGTAACGGGACCGGATCCCTTCTTGCTCAGCCGGATGGTCTGCGGATCATCGGAAAAGACTCGGAATCGTACACCTTTCAGATTAAGAATAATCTCGACTATATCTTCCTTCACACCGGGCAGAGTGGTGAATTCATGGCTGGCGCCGTCGACTTTAAAAGCAGTAATAGCCGCACCGGCGATCGAAGATAACAAGACCCTTCTTAAGCTGTTGCCCAGCGTCATACCATAACCGCTGTGTAAAGGTTCGATTGCGAACGTTGAATGATTCTTGCCATGGTCTTCGGTCTTTACGACACCCGGTACATGTATATTTTTTGACATATTTTCCTCGTCTCCTTCTAACGTGAGTAAAACTCAACTATTAATTGCTCATTTATATCCGGTTCCGCATCTTCGCGATTAGGGGTACCGGTGATATTGATCTCAAACTTTTTCCTGTCAACCTTCAACCAGCCTGGTATTTCGCTCGGGGCAGGACTGACATCGTCCAAATGTTTGAAATATTCGGATTTTTTAGACTTGTCCCTAAGCTTTAAAACGTCGTTGGGTTTCAGCCTTATGGACGGGATGTCGACACGGCGGCCGTTCAGCATGAAATGTCCATGGGTAACCAACTGCCGCGCGGCGCGGCGGCTGGGCGCCAGGCCGGAGCGGTAAACTGCGTTATCCATCCTTTGTTCTAGCAGCTTCAGCAATATCTGACCTGACTCGCCTTTGGCATGCGCCGATTCATTCATCAAATTTCTGAACTGCTTTTCCAAAAGACCATAAAGCCGCTTGACTTTTTGCTTTTCTCTTAGCTGCAGCGAATATTGGCTTGGTTTGCTACGGTATCCTCTGGTCTGTTGTCCGGGAGGTGTAGAGCGCTTGACAAGGGCTTTATGCGCCTTGGGGTGCAAGGCATAGCCTTCGCGGCGGCTCATCTTAACTATAGAGCTTCTGTCTCTTGCCATTTAAACTCTCCTCGCCTTCCTGGGCCGAACTCCACCGTGCGGTATACCGGTAACATCCTGGATCGATTCGACTGCTATATTAGCTGCCATCAGCGCCCTTACCGCAGAATCCCGGCCTAACCCCACGCCCTTTATGAAAACGTCCGCTTTGCTGAACCCGAAACGCTGTTTAGCGTCCTCAATAGCTTTCTCCGCAGCTACCTGGGCCGCGTAAGCCGTGCCCTTCTTGCTGCCGCGGAAACCACAGCTTCCAGCGCTTGAACTCGTCAGAGCGCCGCCTTTCGAATCGGTGACGGTAACTATCGTATTATTGAATGTAGCAAGCACATGCACTTGGCCGGTCGGCACACTGCGCTTAACTTTCTTTTTCTTTGGTTTTACAGTCTTGGTAGTAGTATCTTCAGCCATAATTTTACTTCTTAAGTCTTAGCCGGCACTTTCTTGGCGGTCCCGCCTATAGTCACCTTCTTACCTCGTCTGGTGCGCGCATTGGTCTTGGTTCTCTGTCCACGTGATGGGAGATTGAACTTATGGCGACCGCCGCGATAAGAATTTATATCCCTGAGCCGTTTGATATTGCCGGTAACAATCCTTTGAAGTTCGCCTTCTACTACGTAATCATTGCTGATAATTTCAGAAATCTTGCTGATCTCGCCGTCCGTCAGATTTTTTACCCGCACCGTCTTATCTATCTTGGCCTTATCCAGGATATCGTCAGCGTTTTTCTTGCCGATGCCATAGATGTACTGCAGGGCCGTATGAACCTGTTTTTCGTTCGGTATTGTGATACCCGCTATCCTTGCCATAAAGTAAACTAGCCCTGCCTTTGCTTATGCTTGGGTTTATGCTTGTTGATGACATATAATCGGCCCTTGCGGCGGACTATTTTGTCATCCGAACTGATTTTTTTCACACTAGCACGTACTTTCATACGGATCATGACTCCTTAAGTGCATGACACACTGCTTAAATTGTTAGGTCTTGCGATACGTGATTCTGCCCTTCGTAAGATCGTAAGGTGTCAACTCGACCGTAACGCTGTCCCCGGGAACGATGCGTATGTAGTTCTTACGCATTTTTCCGGCGACATGAGCTATGATTTGATGGCCATTTTCGAGCTCTACCTTGAACTGCGTTCCAGGCAAGGTCTCTACAATCGTACCTGTAAGCTCAATTACTTCCTTATTCTTGACCATAAATTATAACTAGAAGCCTATCTTATCAAACACTAGTGAATATTGCAACACTTTTGTTATTTTCTACGCCTGAATAAACGGCGCTTTGCCTTTTCTTCAGCTTCTACTTCTTGGAAGAAGTCGCCTCCGTCATATTGGCTGTAGGTTATCATCAATGCTTGTGATTCGACCTTCCTCAACGTCTCAAGCGATACGGAGACCAGTATAAGCACGCTGGTACCGCCGATCGCCAAGTTATTGCCTAAGAATACTTCGCCGGCTATCGGCACTACCGCTAAGAGAGCTATGGCTATACCGCCGAACAAGGTAAGCCTGTTAACTACCTTCGATAAATATTTTTCGGTCTGAGGTCCCGATCTGACGTCAGCTATAAAACCGCCCTGTTTTTGAAGGTTCTCGGATATATCTTTGGCATTGAAGGTGATGTTCGTATAAAAGAAGGTAAATAAGAACACCAGGGCAAAATAAGTTACAGGGTAAATATAAGAATGCCAATCAGCGGCCACAAAAGTCTGAGCCGATGGTGTCTGGAACCACGTTACCAGGTTGCTGCCGAGTTGCTGCAACTCGACTGATTGATTGCTGGTCAGAATCTGACCGATAAAAGTAGGTACGCTCAAAAAGGCTACCGCGAATATAATCGGTACGACACCGGCTCCGATCAGCTTGACCGGCAACACCGTGGTAACGCCGCCGTATGTCCTATTGCCCTGGATGCGTTTGGCATAATGCACGGTAAGCCGTCTGGCCGCCTCGTTGAGTTTGACCACCGCCACTATAGCCAATATCACGGATATGGCTATTATGCCGAACACCTTCAGTGCGCCAAAATCAATCGGAATCTGATAATTCAACAGGTTATACTTCTGGTCTCCGTTAAACACACCCCCTACCAGCGCAGCCAAAGAAGCGGGCAGTGTACTGACTATACCTACGGTTATCAATAGCGATATACCGTTGCCTATATTCTGCTCGGTTATCAATTCTCCCAACCACATCAATATCATCGAACCGCCGGTTAATGCGGCGACCATCAGCACCCATTGCATTAATGAGCTGTTAGCCGTAATGTCACCCAGTCCGGATAATTGGCTGGCTTGTTGTTTTACTAAATAAATCGCACCCACCGACTGCATTATCGCCAAAGGCAGGGTTAGCATACGGGTCATCTGATTTATTTTCTTACGTCCGTATTCGCCCTCTTTATTCAATGTTTCAAGCTTGGGTACCGCTCTGGTCAGCAGCTGCATTATGATGCTGGCGTTAATATATGGGCCAAGCCCTACCAGCATGATGGAAAAATTAGCCAGCGCGCCACCGGATAGTACGTTGAGGAAACTCAGAAATTGAGGAGTATCGCTGGACGTGAATAATGATTCTAAAACCTGGCGGACGTTCTGCGGATCGCTGATAGGTATCGGGATGTGGGCGAGGATCCTAAATATTATGACGATGCCGAGCACTGCCAAAATTTTTTTGCGCATATCGGCGTCGGCTAACGACTTCCAGATCAGTTTCCAGTTCATCCGATTTTAATTACCCTCACTTTTAAACAAGTATACAGTATTATTTCTTCGTGTTTTTCTTAGGACGTTTCAGTTGGTCGGCCCGTTCAAATTTCCCGCCCGCTTTGACAACCATTTTGACGGCGGCTTCGCTTGCCGAAGTCAGACTAACCTCTATCTTTTTCTTTAAATCACCGTTGACTATAAGTTTTACTTTAGTATAAGGATTGTCAATTATCCCGGCTTCGGCTAAAACCTTGGAGTCTATCTTTGATTTGCCCAAGGCCTCCAGCTGTCCGGTATACACTACCGCAGGCTTAGCGCGATGCGATTTAAAGCCGCGTAATTTGGGCAAGCGCATATAAAGCGGCAATTGTCCGCCTTCGAATCCAGGGCGTACCCCGCCGCTTTTGCGGGCACCTTGGCCTTTGGTACCACGTCCGGCGGTTTTGCCTTTGCCGGCGGCAATGCCCCGGCCTACTCGAGTTGGTTTCTTTTGCCTGGTCGTCTTAAGTTCGTTTACCTTCATTTGCTATCCTTTGATTTGCTTTTGACGGGCGGTTTCGTCTTAGCCGCAGTCTTTTTAGTAGTACTGCCGGCTTTTCTGGTTACCCACTTTTCCGCAGGCTGCATGCTTTTTAATGCTTTTAGCGTAGCGTATGCGGCATTGACCTTATTGGTAGAACCAAGCGATTTGGATAAAGCATTGTTGACACCGCCAACCTCAAGGAGCGTTCTGACCACCCCGCCGGCGATCAAGCCTGTTCCCGGTCCGGCAGGTTTGATAAGTATAAGCGCGCCGCCTACTTTGGCTTGCACTTCATGCGGTAACGTCCCGTTATACAAGGAAAGTGTGGTCAAATCTTTTTTCGCGGCTTCGACGGCCTTGGTCACGGCGGAAGTTACGTCCGCGCCTTTAGCGGTAGCTACGCCTACCCTGCTTTTTTTGTCGCCCACTACAACAAGCGCCCTAAATCTGAAGCGCCGACCGCCTTTTACCACCCGGGCTACGCGGTCTATATGCAGTACTCGTTCCTCAAACTGCTTTTCCTCCATACCGGTCTTCACATCCCTCATTCTAGCGTTTGCCATTATATCTCTAGTCCTTCCTCGCGAGCCGCGTCGGCCAGCGCCTTTATCCTGCCGTGGTACAACTTATTTCCCCTGTCGAGAGTAACCTTGGTTATCTTCTTGGCTTTGGATTTCTTGGCCAGTTCCTTGCCCACCATGACAGCCTTATCCGCCATAGTGCCTTTAGCGTCGGTCCCAGTGGTCGTGACCGAAATTATTGTTTTATTGGCAGCATCATCAATTATTTGCGCCGAAACATTCCTGTTACTTATAAAAACTGACAGCCGGGGCAATGTCGATACGCTTTTGAGCGTTTTCCTCACCCGGTGCTTGCGCCTTATTGCGTTGGTTCTTTTTGAGTCTAGCCTATTCATTTACTTTTCCTTGCCTGATTTGCCGCTCTTGCGGATTATTCTTTCATCGGCGTATTTAATACCTTTGCCCTTATAAGGTTCCGGTTTTTTAAGGGCGCGGATTTCCGCGGCTACCTGTCCCACTTGCTGACGGTTAATACCGCTGACGGTTATGATATTCTGCTCAACCTTTATCTCTATGCCTTCGGGGACTTTGTACACTACTTCATGCGACAAGCCCAGGTTCAGTCTAAGGTCTTGTCCGGCCAAATTGATCCTATAGCCGATACCATTTACTTCCAGCTTCTTCTCAAATCCTTGGCTTACACCAGTAACCATGTTCTGGACCAAAGAACGCATCAAACCGTGTTTTGATCTTGATTCGCGCTCATCGTTAGCTGCCTCTAAAACCAGTTCGTCATCTTGTTGTTTGATGTTAACCCCCGGCATGGTAAATTGCGTCAACGAGCCTTTTGAGCCGTTGACGGTAACTGTGTCGTGGTCAATAGTAACTGTGACCCCCGACGGTATTTTGACTGGTACTTTGCCTACTCTACTCATAAACGTTCTTTTAATAAACCTCGCATATTAACTCGCCGCCAATTTTGGCCTTTTTTGCTTCGTCGCCCGTCATCATGCCCTTCGAGGTCGAAATAATCACGATACCGCGGCCTCTTTTGACTACCGGTATGTCCTTCGATTTGGCATAAAGCCTTCTGCCCGGACGGCTCAGCCTAGTAATCTCTGTGATACGGGCATTCTCTTTCTCGCTGTTGATCAGGATCAATATCTTCTTTTCCGTACCGTCGCCTTCAACCTTCACCTCGTCGATGAAATTTGCCTTTTGCAACAACCTTGCTACCGATTGTTTGATACTAGAATACGGCAAGTCAACTTCGTTCCTGCCTACCGCTATGGCGTTACGGATTCTTGTCAGCATATCTGAAATTGGATCTGTTGAAACCATATGGACTCTTACCAACTTCCCTTAGTTACGCCCGGTATTTCGCCTTTTGAAGCATGTTCCCGGAAAGATATTCTGGATAATCCGAAGGTCCGCATATATGCTCTGGGCCGGCCGGTTTCATGGCACCGGTTCTTTAGACGGGTCGGCGATGAATTTCGGGGTAGCAAATGTAGCCCGACATAATCGCCGGCTTGTTTTAATTCTGCGCGTCTTTCGGCATACTTGGCTATCATTTTCTTACGTTTTTCATCCCTATTTACGATAGATTTTTTCGCCATGGTTAGCTCTCCTTTCCCGGACCACCTTTTGGCTTCTCAAAAGGCATTCCGAATTTAGTTAATAAGGCTTTATTATGCTCCACATTATCCGAATCCGTAACGATTATGACCTGCAAGCCGTGAGATACCGTAGTCTCTTCAAATGATAACTCCGGAAATATCGATTGCTCCGTCAAACCGATGCTGTAGTTGCCCTGACCGTCGAACGATTTGAGGCTTACGCCATGGAAATCCCTAAGCCGCGGCAATACGATGTTTATCAGCCTGTCCAGGAATTCATACATCCTGACGTCTCTTAAGGTAACCTTGAGACCGACCTTGTTGCCCTCCCTGAGCTTAAAAGAAGCGATGCTCATGCGGGCATAAGTCTCACTCGGTTTTTGCCCGGTAATCTTAAGCAGTGTATTGTTCGCGGCTTCAAACGCCCTCTTATCATCCTTCGCTCTTCCCAAACCGATATTGATAACTATTTTTTCCAGTTTCGGTACCTGGTAAATGTTATCCAGCTTAAGCTCTTCCTTCAGCTCCGAAACATATTTATTGACATACAGATCCTTAAGCCTGGCTGTTTGCGGGAGCGCGATCTTGGTCTGTTTGGTGTCTTTCGTGTCAGTCGCCGGGGTCATTTGATCTCCTTTCCGGAACGTTTATAGATGCGCACTTTGTTGCCGGGTTTGGTGAACGTATATCCTATGCGGCTGGGTTTTTTGCCGGTCGGGTCGATAATCGCCACTTTGCTAACCCAGATCGGCTTGGTAACTTCGATTATGCCGCCTTGCGGATATTGCCGGTTGGGCTTGACCGATTTTTTAACGACATTTATTCCTTCGACGGTCACCTTGTTCTCAAGCGGATGAACGTTCTGAATCACACCGGTCTCGCCTTTGTATTTGCCGGACAAAACGACGACCTTGTCGCCTTTTTTCAATCGGATTTTATATGCCGGTTTGCTTTGTAATTTTTTGCTCATTACAGTACCTCCGGCGCAAGACTGATTATCTTATTGTAGCCTTTGTCGCGTAACTCCCGTGGTACAGGTCCGAAAATACGGGTGGCCTTGGGTAGTTTGTCTTCACCGATTACTACAGCGGCATTGTCATCAAAAACTATGGATGAACCGTCGCGCCTATTGATCGAATTGCGGGTACGTACGATAACGGCTCTGACCACGGACTTCTTTTTGACATTTCCATTCGGACTGGCTTGCTTAACGGACGCGACTATCACGTCGCCCACACGGGCATAACGCCGTCTGGTACCGCCAAGCACCCGTATGCACAGCAGTTCTTTGGCGCCGCTGTTATCACAAACGCTCACGCGTGATTCCTGCTGTATCATTTGGCATCCTCCTTTGGCGGTTCTTCGGTCTTGCGATTTGAATCTTGAGATTTTTTATGAGAAGTTTTTTTACTTATGTCCTTAACCTCACGTTTTGTATCTTTCCCGTCTTTCTTGGGTTCATCCGGAGTTCCGTTTTCGGTTTCCAGAGCTTTCAAATCTTCTTGCGTCAGGGTGGCTCTTTCTAAAATCTTGTCCAGCTTGAATCGTTTGCGCGCCGAGATAGGACGGGTCTCAACTATTCTGACCCGATCGCCGACTTTGCAAGAATTCTCTTCGTCATGAGCCATGAATTTTTTGGTAACGGTGTATTGCTTCTTATACAAAGGGTGGGTTTTTCGGGTATTCACAGCAATGACCGCGGTCTTGTCCGGGGCTGTGGAAGTAACTTCACCGATCAGTGTCTTTCCCATTTAAATCTTCTCCTTTTGTAATTGTTCACTCATAACCGTCAACATCCTTGCCAGATTTTTCCGCTTGTCGCGAATCATCCTGACGTTGGTATTTTCACCTATATGTACGCTGCGGCGCAGTTCGGCGATCTCTTGCCGAGTTTGCTCGATATTCTTAACCAACTGCGCGGTATCCATCTTTCTGACTTCAGCGATCTTCATCATTCACCCTCCCGTACGATAAATCTTGTCTTAACGGGTAGTTTGTGGCCGGCCAGCCGCATAGCTTCGCGGGCGACTTCTTCGCTTACTCCCTGCATCTCAAAGAGCACGGTGCCTTTTCTAACCTTGGCTACAAAATATTCCGGGGAACCCTTGCCGCCGCCCATTTTAAGGCCTAAAGGTTTCTTGGTCACAGGCGTATGGGGAAAGATGCGTATCCAGATCTTGCCGCCTCGTTTTATATAGCGCGTCATCGCCTGGCGGGCGGACTCTATCTGGCGGCTTGTAACCCGCTCCTGTCCTAAAGATTGCAAAGCGTATTGGCCAAAAGCTATCGTGTTGCTGCGGGTAGCCGGACCTTTGATGCGGCCTTTGCGTACTCTCCGGTATTGCAGTTTGTTAGGAATAAGCATTATACCGCATCCCCTTTATAGATCCACACCTTTACGCCAATGATACCCGCCGGCGTACGGGCTTTCGCTAAGGCATAATCTATATCCGCTCTTATGGTATGCAATGGGACACTTCCGGCGACTTCTTTTTCGCGACGACTCATCTCAGCTCCGTTGAGGCGGCCGGCTACCTCTATGCGCACGCCCTTGGCTCCGGCCCGCATAGTAGCGGCGGCCGATTGTTTGATAGCCCGACGGAAGGATATCCGCCGCTCCAACTGGTGCGCGATATTCTCAGCTACGAGCTTCGCATAAAGTTCAGCCTTTTTGATCTCTTCGATATTTATCCGCGCGGGCACACCGTAAATTTTCTCAATCTTATCTTTGAGAATCTGCGCGCCGGCTCCACCACGACCGATGACTACTCCGGCCTTAGCCGTAGTAAGCGTTACGGTTACCAGGTTTGGCGAACGCTCTATGTCAACCTTGTTAATAGCTGCCCGTGGGCCAAGCTCGGTTTTTATAAGCTGTCGTACTTTTAGGTCCTGCTTCAGGTAACCCGCATATTCCTTTTTGTTTGCGAACCATTTGCTTCGCCACTGCTTATTTACCTGAAGGCGGAAACTTACCGGATTTACTTTCTGACCCATGTTACTTAGTCTCCTTCTTTTTATCGGTTTTCTTGGCAGCGGGTTTCTTGGGCGGCTTCGGTTCACCCTCGACTTCTACGAAGATATGGCTTGATTTCTTCTGGTATGGTAGGGCTCTGCCGTGCGCGGCCGGCCGCCAGCGTTTTAACCGTGGGCCGGGTGTGACTGAAATCTTGGAAAGCACCAGTGTAGCGACTTGCAGGTTATGGTTATTTTCGGCATTAGCTTTAGCGCTCTCTATAACTTTTTTTACCGGCAGACTGGCATGCCTCGGAGTGTGTTCAAGTATGGTTATCGCATCGCTTACGCTTCTACCGCGTACCAAACCGGCAACCACACCGATTTTCCTCGGACTCATCCTGACTGATTTGGCGCTTGCTTTTACAACCACTTAAGACTCCTGTCCTTTCGCGAGCTTACCGCCGTGTTTCCTAAATTTCCGGGTAGGCGCGAATTCGCCAAGCTTGTGTCCGACCATGTTCTCAGTAATGAATACCGGTATATGGCTCTTGCCGTTATGTACGGCGATGGTCCGGCCGACGAACTCCGGCGGAATAGCGCTGTATCTTGCCCAGGTCTTAACCACGGTCCTATCATCCTTACCAAGAACCGAAATTTTCTTGGCAAGTTTCGGGTCTACAAACGGTCCTTTTTTAAGCGATCTACTCATATTTCAACCTATCTCCTCTTGCCTTTATGGCGGCTTCTTACTATGTATTTATCGGTGCTTTTTCGTCTTCTAGTTTTAAAACCTAAAGTTTTTTGACCCCATGGTGTTTTAGGCGCGGCTCCGTGGTTCTTGCCGCCGCCGATTCCGTGCCTACCGCCATCGCCGCCACCGTGCGGGTGGTCTGCTGCGTTCATCACGACACCGCGGACGGACGGGCGTATGCCCTTGTGTCGATTTCGACCGGCTTTGCCGACCTTGATATTTTGGTGTTGCTCATTACCGATAACACCTATGGATGCCCTGCACTCCAAATTGACAAGTCTGACTTCTCCGCTGGGTAGGCGCAACTGGGCGTAACCGCTGTCCTTGGCCATAAGCCGGGCCCCAGTACCAGCGCTTCTGACCAGTTGGGCGCCCTTGCCGGGTTCAAGCTCGACAGCGTGCACAACACTGCCGGGAGGTATATTCGCCAGCTTCAAGCGATTCCCGTTTTGGATAGGCGCTTCATCGCCAATTTTGACCGTTTTGCCGGGTTTCATAGCCGATGAGGCCAGTATGTAGTGGCTTTTACCCGTCTCGTCCTTGACCCGGGCTATCCGGGCACTCCGGTTAGGGTCATATTCGATCTGTTCGACTTTAAGTTTGACATCATGGGCAAACTTGAAATTGACCAAACGATAGAATTTTTTCGCACCGCCGCCTTTGTGGCGGGTCGTGATACGGCCCTGGTTGTTTCTGCCGCTTTTTTGCTTCTTGACCTTGAGCAATGATTTCAACGGCTTTTTGGCGGTAACATCATCGAGATTCTGCGTCGTCATACCGCGGCGCCCCGGAGTAGTGGGGTTGTATGTTCTAATAGCCACTTACTTGCTCCTTCCTAGCCGGAATTTTCTCTTGGGTTTTACTTGCTTGTCCTGCTTGGGGGTCTCATCTACAGACGTGGTTTTCGCTGCTTTTTCTTCGGCTTTCTTAGCCTTTTTTTCAGCCTCTTCGATACTGGCAAAGACCGGGATCGACTCGCCGGCTTTTATCCGCACATATGCTTTTTTGATATCGGGTCGCTTGCCCTGTACTATTTTGCGCGAGCCGCCGATCCTGATCGAACGGGCCTGTTTGCCTTTTATGACCGCTATCCTGACATTTTCGACTTTAACGTCAAACTGCGCGGCGACCGCTCTTGCCACAGTCACCTTGTTGGCGGTTTTAGGCACATCAAAGGCGTAAGTATTTACTTCTTGGCTTTGGCCGTAGGCCTTTTCGCTCATTCTCGGCTTTAGTGTCAGGGTATTGATTACCTTTTTGGAAGCCTTGACTGCGGTTTTACCCGCCGGTTGTTTTTCGGTGGTTTTTGCAGAACTCATTTGCCAGCCTCCGTCTTAACAGCGGTCCGCTTCGTTTTGCTAGCCAGCCATTCCGATATGAGCTCGAGTGAATCCTTGGTAATCACGATTGTATCGGCGTTTAGCAGTCCATAGACGTTCAAGTATCGGGCATTGACCAGTTTGACATTGGGCAGGTTGTTTACCGACCTTGCGGTCTTTTCGTCGGTTTCATCGGTGATAATCAGGACTTTCCCTTGGACATCCAATTTATTGAGCAATTTCACGGCTTTGGCGGTTTTACCGTCTTTGCTATCAAACTTGTCGATGATTTTAATCCTGGACTCACCGGCCGCCAGACTCAGAGCCTGCTTGACCGCCAGTCTGTTGGCCTTGCGGTTTGTTTTCTTCGAATAATTTTCTACACCCCTGGGGCCGAAAATTATGCCGCCTCCACGCCAGATGGGGTTATAACGCGAACCGAAACGAGCCCGGCCGGTGCCTTTTTGCCGCCACGGTTTCTTGGTGCTGCCCTTTACTTCGCCCCTTGTTTTGGTCTTTGCCAAATTAACGCGCCCATTGTCTAAAAAAGCTCCGTAGGCATACTTTAGCAGCGTATGGTCGGCCACATCCAACCCGAATACCGCTTTGTCCAGCGGAGTCCTGGTGGAGGATTTGGTACCCGAAGCGGAATATGAAACAGCGTTGGCCATTATTCAACACCTCTCACGACGATGATGCTTTTTTTGGGACCCGGTACGGCACCTAAGACACCTATTACATTGTGCTCGTTATCAACCAGCGCAATCTTCAGGTTTTTCACGGTGACCCTTTTATGCCCCATCTGGCCGGCCATTTTCTTCCCTTTGAAAATCTTTTGAGGATACATCGAGCCTATGGAGCCGGGACGGCGATAGCTTCTGCCGCCATGTGTTTTGCGTCCTCTGTGAAAGTTGTGTCGTTTGATGGTTCCGGCAAAACCTTTGCCTTTGTTGGTGCCGGTCACATCCACCACATCCCCTACATTGAAAAGGTCGGCGCTGATTTTCTCGCCGACCTTTAGCTGTTCAGGCAACTCATCCACGCGAATTTCTTTCATCACCTTGGTGTTAGCCTTAGCGTTCTTAAGATGCCCCATGAGCGGCTTGGCGAGTTTCTTTGCCGAACCAAACCCAAGCTGAACCGCTTGATATCCGTCGGTTTCATTATTTTTGAGCTGAGTCACAATATTAACGGAAGCCGAAAGCAAAGTAACTGCAGACACTGTGCCGTCCTCAGCAACAGTACTGGTCATACCTATTTTTCGGGTAATGAGAGCCTTCATCCTAGCCCGCGATCCTTTCATGATTCTTTACATAAAAATCCTTGGTAAAAGTGGTTTCCGCCCCTGTTAACGGGACATTTTAGTGAGGCAGACCTACTGTTTCACCAAGTAATTTTTTGATATACCAATACAGATTAGCACAGAACGCTAACACCTGTCAATGCGCTGTTAATCCCACAATGATTACATTTTGATTTCGGCATCACACCCGGCGGGCAGACTGAGATTCATCAAGGAATCAATAGTCTTGGGTGTAGGGTCTAAAACGTCGATCAGACGTTTGTGTACACGCATTTCGAATTGTTCGCGGCCTTTTTTGTAAACATGAGGACTTTTAACCACCGTGAAAGTACTGCGGCGTGTCGGCAAAGGAATAGGCCCAGAAATCGTCGCTCCGGTCCTGACCGCGGTATCGACTATCTGTTTCGCCGACTGGTCAATTACTTTATGATCATAAGCCTTCAAGCGGATCCGTATCCGTTGTTTGGTTTCCGGCTTTTTTACCCCGGGCTTTTTGCCATCGCTCATAGGTGTTGTTCCTTTCTAGTTAATTACTAGCCTGCTGTAACATCTTCCGCATGATTGCCGGATGACTTTTAATCAGCAATTTGTTCCGTATGACAATAACAGATTAAATCGTAGCTGTCCACCCCAGTTTGGCCCTTTGTGCCTCCAAATAATCCTCCATCTCGGCGGGCGTCATCTGTACATCCTCCAACTCCTGCTGAACTCGCGTATATCTTCTTAGGCGCGGTAATACCGAGTTTATGCGCCTGATCCCTTCTTCTAGTTTCCATCGGTTATACTCCAGATGGCTTTCGGCATCGCCTTGGGATTTCACGACTCCGGCCAGCGGATTCGCCGCTACCCGTTTTATTTTTTCCTGTCTGCTATCACCCGAACGGTTTGATAAGGCATCCACGGCACGGACGACTATGATCGAGTTAGCTATGAACAAGCGTTCTTCAGGTATTTCCAAGGTCTCGATTTCTTCTAAAAGCCTGAAAAGCAATGAATCCTCCGTTTCCGGAGTGTCTTCTATCGTGTCATGCAGCAAGCCCACGGCTTGCGGTACTTCCCCGTAGCCGGCGACCTTTAAAAGTTCCGCTACCATCCTGGGGTGTTGAATATAATCAGTTCTACCATATAACGCACCGGTAGTATCGTGGGCCACCGCCGCGATTTCATTGGCCCTGCGGGTAAGCGGTGTATCCGGCGTATAGTCACACTCCGCCGGGTTTCTTGAGTACATCCTTATAATTATAACATATTTTTGTAAAAAAATAAAGAGATTAAGGAGAAGCTTCTCCAAATTGACCCTCGACAGGCAGGTGCAAGGCCTGTTCGGTGTATTCCATGGCAAGCTTGATAGCCTTAGGACCTAATTCCTCAAAGTTAAAAGGACTTACAGGCGGCAGACCGGGTATTCTTACTATTGCTGTGTTGGTACGACCTTCGAACGCTTCAGCATTCCCCCTGTCAAATCTTGACCGGAAGCCTTGAGGCTTAGCTCCGATAAGTAAAGTGCGTTTGTTCTTTGGAGAGCCGAGCAGCCCGGAATGGTCCTTGATACCTCCGTCCCATTTCAATCGCCCATTCATGACTTGCGGCTGAATCAAACCTGGAAACGCCGAAGAAGCAGTTATAGCAAGGGCCAAGTCGCCCTCTGTTACCGCTTCGGCGCTCCAGGTTCTTATGTCTGTCACCGAGATTCTTAGCGACCTAGGCAGGTCCTGTATCCGCACGTCGCCTACAGCCTCGCGAAATTTTTCTTGAAGCAGCAAACCCTTTAGCAGGCCCGGCCGGCCTTTAAACAGACCGAACGTATAGTCAGGATCCAAAACATCTTCGCGCCGAATACCGGTTACGAATTCTTCTATCTCTTCAGCCGTCTTACCGGCGGCGCTCAAACCCAGGATCTCTGCGCCGGCGCTTACTCCTCCCATACTATCTGGTCCTATGCCATGTTTTTCCAGCGTTTTTAAGCTGCCTATATGAGAAAAAGCACCTAAATATTTCGCTTCCATGACCAGCTCTAATTGACCGGCCTTTGCCCACTCCCCAAGAATCGGTACTTCAGGATTTGACATAATTAGCTAAATATAACATAAAAAGCCCCGTTTGCCCAGAGCTTTGGCGGTGGGTTGCCTTAAATTTTTATTTGTTAATCTTGGTAACTACGCCGGCGCCGACAGTTCGGCCGCCCTCACGGATGGCAAAGCGCAAGCCCTGATCCATTGCGATAGGAGCGAGCAGCTTGACCTTAAAACTCACCGTATCACCCGGCATGACCATTTCTTTGTCCTTTGGTAGTTCAACTTCTCCGGTAACATCGGTGGTTCGGAAGTAAAATTGCGGCTTATATCCCTTAAAGAACGGGGTATGTCGGCCACCTTCCTCTTTGGTCAACACATATACTTCTGCATCAAATTCCGTATGCGGTGTTATAGAACCCGGCTTGCAAAGCACCTGCCCGCGCTCGATGTCATCGCGTTCGATACCGCGCAGGAGCAATCCCGCGTTATCACCGGCTTGTCCCTGATCAAGGTTTTTCTTAAATGCTTCAATCCCTGTAACAACTGTTTTCTTAGTGTCGCGGATACCGACTATCTCGACTTCCTCGTTCATCTTAACGATACCCTGTTCTATACGACCGGTGGCTACCGTGCCGCGGCCCTTGATAGAAAAGACATCTTCGATAGGCATCAAAAACGGCTTGTCCAAATCGCGCTTCGGTTCCGGAATGTGCTCGTCCATGGCTTTTACAAGTTCCATGACGGCATCTTCATCTTCGGCGGAGCCTTCCACGGCCTTGGTAGCCGAGCCTTTGATTATGGGAGCGTTCTCGTCGAATTCATACTTCTTTAGAAGCTCGCGGATATCCATTTCCACCAGCTCAACCAACTCGGGGTCGGCCAGGTCCATTTTGTTCATGAATACGATGATGCTTGGCACGCCGACCTGTTTGGCAAGCAGTACGTGCTCGCGGGTCTGCGGCATGGGCCCGTCAGCGGCCGAAACAACCAAAATGGCGCCATCTACTTGAGCGGCGCCGGTAATCATATTTTTAACATAGTCTGCGTGTCCCGGCATATCCACATGCGCGTAGTGCCGCTTTTCACTTTCGTATTCCTGATGAGAAGTAGCGATGGTGATACCGCGCTGTTTTTCTTCCGGCGCGTTATCTATCTGATCATATTTAACAGGTTTGTTTACGTCGCTTGGCAACTTTTTGGCCAATACAGCCGTAATCGCTGCGGTAAGGGTGGTCTTCCCGTGGTCTACATGTCCCATGGTACCGACGTTGACGTGCGGTTTGCTTCGATCGAAATCTGCCATTTTCTCTTGGTTCTCCTTATAGAATGATAAGTTTAGCAATATTTTAACATGGATATAGAATTACCCACGTAAATTACCAAAGTATATTAGACCATCTCAAGAAGTTTGTAAAGTATTTTCCCGGCGGTCCGGCAAAATAGTATCCGGATCCCTGGCCAGGCTGCCATCCGGCAATAAATGCAGCCCGCATTCGCTTTTAGCCCCTAGCATGCGGCCTTCCCGGCCGTTTCCGGGCCGGGTAAGGGTCCAGTCGCCGATGGATTCGTATCCCACAGCGACAAGCGGATGCCTGGGCAAGCCTTTCGCCGCGAATTCGGCTTCGACATCTTCACGAGACCACTCGATCAAGGGATGTATCCTGGTTTCCCCATGGTTTCCTGCGGCTAAAAATCCCAAGTTGGAACGATTGGGCGTCTGATCGCCCCTTATTCCGGAGATCAAGGCCTTCGCTCCCAGTTCCCTCATGGCCTTGTTCATCGGCTCCAGTTTGGTTCTGCGATTGTATTCATCGAGATCATAGGTCCATAAGGCCGTTTTTTTGATTTCGGCTACCTCTTCTTCCGATGGGCCGAACACCCGTAGATCAACACTAAACTTATTTACCAGCCTCTCCATAAATTCATGGGTCTGGGGAAACCAGAACCCGGTATCTATAGTGATTACCGGAACATCCACACCGCTTTCCCTTATAACGCTTAGCAACAATGCCGAGTCTGCTCCGAAGCTCGACGTGGCATAAAGACCATCCCCGAATTGCCGTTTAGCCCAGCCGATAATTTCCGATGTGCCGGCTGGAACGTGCTCTATATTCATTTCATTGATACTTTTCATCATTACTCCTGATTAATTAAAAAACTCCCGGCTGGTGCTCCGGGAGATATTGGTCGGTTCGGTTATCTTAACAAATAGAGCAACAGCTACTTACGCGGCAGCCGTTACACATCGAATTTTTGTCAAGTAAATTCATTCTAACCACCAGCATATCTTATAAAAGTTTTTCCGTCTAACCTTTTTGAATTATTATTGTATAAGATGAAAAACAGCCTAGATGTCATCAGCGTCTCTGCATTCGATAAACCTGTAGAGACAACTGCAAATGTACCCGGCTCCAAAAGCTACAGCTTAAGGGCCTTATTCATTGCGGCTCTTTGCGAGAAAAAACCAAAAATCACGGGCCTGCTAAAAAGCGATGATACCTCAGCCATGAAGGAATGCCTTAAATCCATAAAATACGGCGGAAAGCTCAATGCTCGCGACTCGGGAACTACGGCACGTTTTATGATCGCCATGTGCTGTATTTCGCCGGGCACGCAAATAATTACGGGCTCAACCGGCTTAAAAAAACGTCCGGTAGCTGAACTCGCGGATGCCCTGCAAGAGCTGGGAGCTGAAATTGAATACCTGGAAAAAGACGGTTTTCTTCCGTTGCGGATATCAAGCAGCGAGCTATCAGGCCGTTCGGTAAAGATAAGCGGCAAGACCAGCAGCCAGTACTTGTCGGCCCTGCTGTTGATTGCGCCTACCCTCAAGGACGGCCTGCAAATCAATGTAGCCGGCAATCAAATCTCCAAACCCTAT
>DASUOG010000006.1:0-34048 GCA_036276755.1 Saccharimonadales bacterium (SeqCode)
CTTGTTGACAAGATATTTCACCATTCCAAACTTTGCTTTTTTTCACCCTGAAGAGATATCATTACCCAATATTATAACAAAATCCGCGCCGGCCGTATTGATCGAGGCATCTCCCAAATTATTGGTCGATAGGACCTTGAACCGTTTTTCCAGATAATGCCTGGTGTATTTTTTATCACCATGCTTAAGGTCTATAATTACGGTCTTGGCATAATTCCTGGTCGGCGCATTGCCAGCCTTGACCACCCTGTATCCGTACGACTTCAATAACTGCGCCTTATCCTTGGCTAGACCCGACCGGTCGGTACCGTTTAAGACCATGACGCCAGCGTTTTCCATCTTTAGGAAACTGTCCTTGAGCGTATTTCTTATGTAGTAATGTATCTCGCTATAATTATCAAGCCCGGCGGAGGGTATTACTACGGACAAACCGCCTATATAAGCGGTCTTTACGAAGTCATTGGGCGGATCGGCCAGACCGATGGACTTGACTTTTGAACTTTCTATCCGTTGAGCCAAGGAGTAAAGTTTGTTCACGTCGCCGGTTGAAAAGTTGGACTGTACATGATTCCCGAATTGGTCGATCAATGTTGAAAGCTTCGCCGGGTTTGAGAAAGTGCCGAGACTTAGAATCTTGTCTTTGAGCGCCAAGATTATCAGCCTTTGGCGTTCTGCCCTGTCAAAATCCCCGCGCTGGGCAGTATGTCGCGATCTGGCATACGCCAACGCTTCGAATCCGCCCATGTGCTGCATACCCGGACGGACATCAAGTACATAATTCCTTCTGTCGATCCACATGGTTTCGCGGACCCTTTTCGGTACATTCACATCGATACCGCCGACCGTGTCGATAGCCTGTTTGAAGCCGGAAAAATCCACCATCGCATGATAATGCACCGGGATGCCCAAAATTTCTTCGATGGTCCGGTCGACAAGATTCATACCGGCGGTCTCGGCCTCTCTCTTCGTGTCATCATCGCGTTTGGTAGTAGCATTAAGTGCACGCGTTTTTCCGGTATAAAAAACGCTGTTGATTTTCATCGATCCTATGTCCGGCACACTTACATAGAGATCCCGTGGCACGCTTACCATGCCGGCTTCTCTGGCTATTGGATCGATGCTTACGAGTATTATGGTGTCTGTGAGGTCCGCTCCGTCATGTCCCAGTCCACCCCGGCCCAAAAGCAATATATTGACCCGGCCGTCGCCTTCCACATTAAGCTTCGACGGGTCTACGTTCTGCTCCAGCGCCGCCGCACTGCCGCCGCCGCCGAATACTTTGCGCAGATTTATATACCCCTTCGCTACTAAGAAGGCAAAGATGGCCAGGAGTATCAGGAATACTATTCCAGCGATCTTTAGCTTTTTTTTGCGCCTCGCCTTTTTTTCATAGCTGTCCAGACGCTTGCTTCGTCCCCTCTTTTTGAACCTGCCGAATAGTCCGCGAGGCTTATCCTCTGCGGCAAAATGCTGTCTGGCGGGAAAACCTATAGGCGAATTACGCACCGTAGTGGAATCGAAACCTTCCGGTTTACGAAAGTCATCCAGCCGTTTGCCAGAAACAGCCGGACGCCGCGGACGCCGGCCGTCAAAACCTATGCTACCACCAGTTCGAACCGGCCGGGGACTTACACCGTCTATTGAAAAGCGCCTAGGCCTACGGTCTTTGTTTTGTCTACTATTCATACTATGACTAAGGGATTAGTATAGCGTTTATGCCTGCCGTGTGCCAAGCCAAGAAAGATTCGCCGGCGGTTTCTGACTACCGCCAATCTTATGGTAAGCTACTGCTTGCATGGAACATATAAAGATCCCCGACGCCGGTCAGGAACCGAAGGAGCCGGCAAGCGGCAAGCCCAAGGTAAAGCAGGAAGCAAAACGAGAGTTGTTTTCGACCCTGGCCGTGCTGATTATCGCACCGATAATCGCCATATTGCTGACGGCTTTCGTATTCCAGTCCTACCAAGTCGACGGACCAAGCATGGAAAATACCTTGCATAACAATGATCGCCTGATAGTCACCAAGCTCGGCAAAACCTGGTCCAGACTAACCGGCGGCAACTATATACCCGACCGTTATTCGATAGTTATTTTCAATTACAATGGCGGCTTCGAAGTGGAAAACAAACAACTTATCAAACGCGTCATCGGTCTGCCCGGTGACCGCGTAGTGGTTCAAAACGGAGCAGTCACCATTTACAACGAGGAACACCCCGGGGGATTCAACCCCGACACAATAGTCACCGAAGCACCGATTGTCTCCAGCAACAAAGGCGAAGCCGATGTAACACTTAAAGAAGGTGAGTTATTCGTAATGGGGGACAACCGCGGCAACTCTTTGGACTCCCGCGAGTTCGGGCCTATTAGTTCCCAAGATATCGTCGGTCACCTATCCGTCAGGATATTCCCTTTCGATTCAATCAAAAAATTCTAACTAATCAAGCAGGCCGTTTAGGATTTTATCCAGCTCTTTTTCCGATTTATAGGATATCTCGATCCGTCCGCCATAACGGAGCGGCTTGATGTTCACTTCTGCAGACAGTTTCTTGGCCAAATCACGGGAACGGTCTAGGTATTGCTTACCTACAACCAGCTTGGTTTTAGTGCCTACCCCCTCGCGTTGCTTGGCTTCGCTTACGAATTTTTCCGCGGCCCTTACCGACCAACCTTTTTTAATTATGCCCGCCAAAAGCTCATCCTGCAGTCTTGGACTGTCCTTCAAAGAAAGAATCGTCCGGGCATGGCCTTCGCTTATCTTGTTCTGTTCTAAAGCCTTGCGGGCGTTCTCGGGCAGTTGAAGCAATCTGACGATGTTGGTTATGGTCGAATAGGCCTTGCCCAGCCGAACGGCTACGTCTCTGTAATCCACATTAAATTCTTCATGCAGACGAACTATCGAAACAGCTTGCTCCAGAGGCGATAAATCTTCACGCTGGACGTTTTCGACCAGACCGATTTCTATTCTTTCCAGTTCTTCGCTGGAACGTATAAGTGCCGGCAATTCACTCAGTCCGGCTATCTTGGCGGCGCGGAAACGCCTTTCGCCTGCGATGATCACATACCCGTCACCTTCGGGTGAAAGAACCAGAGGCTGCAGCAGGCCGTATGTTTTTATAGAAGCGGCAAGTTCGTTCAACGACCCCTCATCGAAATGCCGGCGCGGTTGGTTCGGGTTAGCCTTTATGCGGGTCAGTTTGATCTTATTGATCCTTTCTTCCTTATCCAGCAGTATGGATTGGTCGAAATCATCCGGCAAAAGACTGCCGAATCCCTTGCCTAGACCTTTATTTCCTTTCACGGTTGACTACTATCTCCTTGGTTAGTTTTTTATAGGCTCGCGCCCCTTTGCTCCACCGGTCATGCTCCGATATCGGTCTGCCGTAGCTGGGAGCCTCGGCCAAACGGATATTACGCGGTATGACAGTGTTCAGTAATTTGTCGCCAAAATGGCGTTTGACTTCATTATATACCTGTGTCGCCAAACTTGTACGCTTGTCGAACATCGTTACCACCACCCCCAGCAATTCCAAGTCGGGATTCAACCCTTCCCTTACTTTTTGCATAACCTGTAATAGCTGACTTAGCCCCTCAAGGGCGTAATATTCGGCTTGTACCGGTATGAGTACCAAATCAGCCGCTACCAAAGCGTTGACGGTAAGCAAGCCAAGCGAAGGCGGACAATCAATAAGCACGTAATCATAATCCCCAGCGGATTCAAGAGCCTTCTTAAGCGCGAATTCGCGGTTTTCCACGGAGGCCAATTCAAGCTCAGCGCTAGCCAAACGCCCATCGCACGGCAAGATATCCAGATTTTTCGACCTGGTCTTGATTATCACGTCTTTAAGCGCTTTGGAACCTGCCAATAGATCGGCCAGGTTGGCCTCGAGCTTCTTACTGTCTATGCCAAGTCCGCTGGTCGCATTTCCCTGTGGATCGGCATCGACTACCAATACCCGTTTTTTATCCTGAGCTAAATAGGCCGCCAAGTTAATAGCGGTGGTAGTCTTACCCACCCCGCCTTTTTGGTTAAGTACGGCTATCGTGTTTTTTTGTTTCAAGCTCTCTCGCCCTTTATTAATAATTTTAGATTATCACGTAAGAACATACAGGTAAACGTACGGATAGTAGCTGTATTATGATACTAGCCTTAAAATACTAATACTTTTATATTACTTGACTTCGTCGATCTTAATCGTCGCGTGCCGCTGACGATGCCCGCGTATTTTGTGAACGCGCTTTTTGGATTTATAGCGGATGGAGGTCACTTTGTCGGATTGTTTATCCAAATTGATGATCTTGGCCGTGACTTTTGCGCTTTCGACGATAGGCGTACCGATTTTGACTCCCTTTTCATCGAATACCAGAAGCGGGTCGAACGTTATGGTTTTCTTATCCGTATTCAACAAATCGACGTCCAGCTCGTCGCCTTTCGCTACCAAATATTGTTTTCCGCCGGTAGATATAACCGCTTTTTTCATCAAATAGCTATGCTTCTCTTAACTTTTTTAATCGTTCAACAAATTCTAACAGAGAAAACCTAACCTGTAAAGCTAACTCGGTGCACCGCCGAATTTATGCTTTATCAAAACTCAATGCCAGCGTATGACCGTCAATCTCTACCGCTTTTTTATAGGCCTTTCTCTCTTGAGCGGTTATTTTTGTGGCCAAGGTTTCGCGTTTGATGACAGCTTCGTATTCCGACAGCGCCCGGTTTATCTCAGTGTTGTCGGTAGAAAAGGCCAGGATTATCCGATCATCCACCTTAAGTCCGGCTTCTTTACGGGAATTCTGTACATGGCGGATTATCTCACGCGAGAGGCCCTCTCGCTTGAGCTTGGGTGTGAACTTGGTATCCAGACTGACCAGCCATTCTTCCCCGCCGGACCATTTTACTTCTTTGACGTTCAGTTCTTCGGCAATTATGGAACGATAGAAATCCACATCCTCCAGCATTTCCATAGCCCCTCTGATATCGACGGAATTAAGCGGCTGGCGGACTTTGATGCCGGCTTGGGACCGTAATGACAGACCTTCGCTGACCACCTTCTTGATAAGCTCCATGGAATCGATCACCATCTCATTGATGTGGCCGACTTCGGGCCAATCCAACAGATGGACGGATCGTCCTCCGGTAAGCTTCGTATAAAGTTCCTCGCTCAAAAACGGCGTGAACGGAGCCATCATTATGCTCAGACGGGTTAGTACATAGTGAAGCGTTTTGTAGGCGTCCGCTTTGTCGGTATCATCCTCGCTTTTCCAGAAGCGCTTACGCGAACGTCTGACATACCAGTTGGATGCATCATCGATGAACGGCATCAGCGGCTTTAGGGCGTTGGGTATATCGTACTCTTGCATATTCTCATCTATACTTTTCTCGACTTGGTGCAAACGGGAAATAATCCAAATGTCCAATAGATTGGCCAGTCCGGGCGTTGGGTCCATCGGCAAGGCCTGCCTACCGGTCGGAGAGTTCCATTCCCACTTGTCCACTTCCGCATACAGCGTAAAGAAGTCATACATATTCCAAATCATACTTAGTTTCCGCGATACATCAGCTATGTCTTTATCCTTGAGAGAAAAATCCTCTCCGTTAAGTAGCGGCGAGCTTAGGAAGAGAAATCTCAACGCGTCGGCCGAGTACGCATTCATGAGCTGGGTGGGATCCGTATAATTTCCGTAGCTTTTACTCATTTTTCTGCCGTCATTGCCAGCTATCGTGCCGTGTACGATTACGTTTTTAAATGGTTCCTTGCCAAACAGACCGACCGCCACCGCATGCATATAGTAAAACCAAGCTCTGACTTGCGGCACATATTCCACAACGAAATCCCCGGGGAAATTCTCTTCGAACTTCTCTACGTTTTCAAACGGGTAATGATACTGGGCGAACGGCATCGAACCACTTTCGAACCAGCAGTCCAGCACCTTTTCGATACGTTTGTACTTAACGCCGTCAAGCTCAAATTCGATGTCATCGACCCAAGGGCGATGATAATCGTCCAAAACCTTACCCGATAAGTCTTCCAGTTCCTTGTAGCTGCCGATCACTTTGGTTTTTTCTTTGCCATCTTTATCTCTGCCTCTCCATACAGGCATTGCCGTGGCCCAAAAGCGATCGCGGCTGATATTCCAATCCGGGGCATCTTGGACGGTGTTTTCGAACCTGCCATGCTTTATATGCTCCGGGAACCAGTTAATATCGCTGTTTTTTTCCAGCATTTTGGTTCGTTGGCCGTCGATATCCATGAACCAGCTGGGATGAGCTCTATACATCAGCCGCGTACCGCAGCGATGGCAATGCGGATAGCTGTGAGTCAGATATTCGATCTTCAGTGCCTTACCTTCGGCCAGTAGGGTTTTTGCTATATCCTTATTAGCCTCCCAAACATTTTTGCCCTTCCAGCGTCCGTCTGTGTAAAAACCGTTTTCATCGGTACTCATTACCCAAGGAAAGCCGTTATCGTGGCTTAGCTGATAATCTTCTTCTCCGTAAGCCGGCGACTCATGAGCAATGCCCGTACCTTCCTCCTCGTGTACGAAATCGGCATGCCAGACCCGAAAAGCGTTCTTGCCCATATCAGCGTACGTAGCAAAAAGCGGTTCATAGCTCTTACCGACTAACTCCTCGCCCCGGAAAGTCCGGATAATCTTGTAATTAAGCGGCTGGTGTTTCGCATCGGTAAGTGCTCTATCAAGCAATTTTTCAGCAAGCACATATCTTTGACCTTCAAGTTCAACTTCGGCATAAGTAATGCTCTTGTTAACTGCTAAGGCGCTGTTGCTAGGCAGAGTCCACGGCGTGGTCGTCCAAGCCACCAGATAAGTATCGTCGTCTTTTAATTTGAATTTTGCATAAACCGTGGGATCGGTAACATCCTTATAAGAGTTATCCATTGCGACCTCGGCTTTGCTGATCGGTGTGGCGTCTCTGGTGCAATAAAGCAAGACTTTTTCTCCTTCATAAATCTTACCTTTCTCATATAACTGCTTGAAAGCCCACCAGACCGACTCCATATAATCCTTATCCATAGTCTTATAAGCATGCTCGAAATCCACCCAGCGGCCGACTCTGTCGATGGTATCTTCCCATAGACTGCCGGTCTGGACCATGTTCGCACGGCAGGTGGTGACGTATTCTTCCAGACTTACCTTAGTACCGATATCACGCTTGTCTTTTATGCCGAGTTTCTCCTCGGTGAATACTTCGGCCGGCAAACCGTGGCAATCCCAGCCCCAAACCCTCTCGACACGTTTACCCTTCATGGTCCAGTATCGGGGGATGGCATCCTTGACGATACTGGTCAGCAGCGTACCGTGGTGAGGCACACCGGTAATAAAGGGTGGTCCGTCATAGAATACGAATGAATTTTCCTTAGGCCGCGACGCGACCGATTGTTCGAATGCTTTCTCTTCTTTCCATTTCTTGACCCAAGCTTTTTCGTAATCGGCAGCTTTGCGTCTCGTACCGGATCTGAACTTCATGTTTTCTCCTAAAATTAAATCCCTCTTGGAGCTACTGGAATCCGCCGGCTGCGGATGGTACCATCCAGTTTCCAAAAGAGATTTCTTTTTGGCACTTGATTACAGCTGTTACGGGCTTACCCGGCGGGTTCTACTTCTCCTGCCAATGGTGCCAGGACTTTCTTCCCGCAAGCATTCATGGCTGATAACCATTATTCCGCCTTAACGGATCGCTTTATACAGGCATTATATCATCTAGGCCGTTGTGGTGTAGTAGGATATTTCGTTCATCAACGGCATAGAGTCCTGCCACTCGTGGATGACTTGTCCGTCGTCAGCGAGGGCCAAGACGGCAGGATACTTCATTACGTCATAAAGAGTGGCGGTAGCCGATCCATCGCGCGTATCGATACTTACCAATTCTAATTTCTTATCCATGTAGCGTCTGGCAAATTCCCTGGCGAACTCCTCAACATTCCTGGCTTTCTCAGAATTCGGCCTGTAAAGTATAACCACCTTCATACAATTAGCCTATCTCCAATAATCCCTGGGGTCAAGGACTGTTATAAACACGGATTACGAACAGCCGGTGGTGGAACCGCAGGCCGTGCATACATAGCACGAACCCGAACGTTGCGTCTGATTACCACAGTTATAGCACATAGGGGCATTATCATCCCTTACTGTTTTTCCGACCTCGGTTACCTGAGGAGTTTCCGCCGCTGGTTCATCCTTTACAGATGGCAGTTCATCCGCCTCTGCTATTGGCGCCGGTTCACTGACTTCTTCAGCAACTACCTGCTCATCTTTTTTTTCTAAAAGGCTGGTCTGGGTATCAGGCATATCGTCTATGGAAGCTAAGCCCAGTTCCAGTTTTTCATCAAAGGACAGATAGGTGTGGGCAAGCCTCTTGAATATATAGTCTACCAGTGATGTGGCGGTCCTTATCTCTGAGTCATCGGTAAGTCCGGCAGGTGCGAAAGTCATATTGGTGAGCGCATGGACATAGCTTTTTAGCGGCACTCCATACTGAAGACCGTAACTTACCGATACTGCTAACGATTCCATGACACCGGATAGAGTAGAGCCTTGTTTGGCTATTTTAATGAATATCTCCCCCGGCGTTCCATCCTCGAATTCACCTACGGTGATGAAACCTTTGCTTCCGGCGACACTGAATTCAAATGTCCGCGCCGACCTGACTTTGGGCATTTCCCTTCTTACCGGTCCTCGGACTACCACTTTGCCGTCGGTTTTGACCTCTGCCGATACTTCTTCCACTTTCTCACCGTCCTTCTTGGCCATAGCCAGCGGTTGGGCTACCTTACAGTTATCACGATAGATTGCTACAGCTTTTAAGCCCATCTTCCAAGCATCTATATGTAGCTGCTCAACATCTTCGACGGTAACATCTTCCGGCATATTTACGGTTTTGCTTATCGCGCCAGAAATAAATGGTTGTACTGCAGACATCATTTTGACATGACCGGAATAGTGTATGGCATTGTCCCCCATGGAGCAGGAAAAGACACTCTTATGTTCTTCCTTGAGGTGAGGTGCACCTGTTATAGTTTTTTCCACATCAATATATTCAACTATGTCATTTACTTCATTCGTCGAATAGCCGAGTACTTTTAGTGCTCGCGGTACCGTCTTGTTTACTATGCTCATAGTGCCTCCGCCGACAAGCTTCTTAAGCTTTACCAAGCCAAGGTCCGGTTCGATCCCGGTGGTATCGCAATCCATCATCAAGCCTATAGTCCCGGTCGGGGCCAGGACGCTCGCCTGCGAATTCCTTACACCGTACAGTTCAGCTAACTCTACCGCATCATCCCATGCGGTCGTAGCCGCGCTTAAAAGTTCTTCCGATACCAGGCTGGGATCAATACTCTTTACAGCATCTTTATGCTGGCTTAATACCTTCAGCATACCTTTTTGATCCTTATGAAAACCTTTGAACGGCCCCACTTTCTTAGCCAGCTTAGCACTAGTGGCATAAGCGTGGCCGGTCATCAAGGCGGTAATAGCCGCGGCTTGCGCCCTGCCTTCTTCCGAATCATAGGGCAAGCCTTGAGCCATCAAGAGTGCGCCTAAGTTGGCATACCCCAGGCCTAGCTCGCGATAGGCCTTAGCGTTTTTAGTTATGCTTTCCGTCGGGTAAGATGAATAACCTACCAGTATCTCTTGGGCGGTAAACATAAGCTCTACCGTATGTTTGAAAGATTTTACGTCGAACGTACCGTCTTCGCGCAGGTATTTCAAAAGATTAATAGAGGCCAGGTTACAAGCCGAATTGTCCAGATGCATATATTCGCTGCAAGGATTTGAACCGTTGATTCTGCCGGCGTTAGGAGTAGTGTGCCAATGGTTTATAGTGGTATCGTATTGCATGCCGGGATCCGCACATTCCCAAGCGGCTTTGGCGAATTCTCTGAACAAATCCTTTGCCCTTACCGTCTTGACGGTTTTGCCGGAAGTGACAGCTTTTAGATCCCAATCCTTGTCTTCCTCTACAGCCTGCATAAATTCATCTGTCACCCTGACCGAGTTATTGGCATTCTGATACTGGACCGAGAAAGCGTCTTTGCCGTCAAGGCTCATGTCGAATCCATTTTCCTGCAAGACCCGTGCCTTTCGTTCCTCAATAGCCTTACACCATATAAATTCCTCAACATCGGGATGGTCGGCATTCAATATGACCATCTTGGCGGCCCTGCGGGTCTTTCCGCCGCTTTTTATAGCGCCGGCCGATGCATCTGCGCCTCGCATGAAACTAAGCGGCCCCGAAGCCGTCCCTGCGCTTTTGCCCAAAGGCTCGACGGAAGAACGTATGGCACTCAGGTTTATTCCGGAACCCGAGCCACCCTTGAATATCATGCCTTCTTCCCTATACCAGTTCAATATAGAGGGCATGGTGTCGTCTACGCCTAAAATAAAGCAGGCGCTCGCCTGTTGAGCCCTGTCGGGCGCACCGATGTTAAACCACACCGGAGAGTTAAATGCCGCCCGCTGAGTAGCCAGTACATACTTAAGCTCTTCTCTGAAGTCTTCCGCTTCGTTCTCGCTGTCGAAATAATCTTCTTGGACACCGTGCCTGGTTATAGTTTCCACTACCCTGTCGATCAATTGTTTTAATGATCTTTCCCTGTCTTTGGTTCCCGGCGTACCGCTAAAATATTTCTGAGCTACTATATTGATAGCGTTCAATGACCAATTCTCCGGAAATTCGACGCCCTTTTGCTCAAATACCGGTTTATTGCTCATCGGATTGATTATGATGGAGTCCTTTTTAGACCAGTTGAGCTGGTCGTAAGCCTTACTTTTGGGTTTAGTAAAAAGCCTCCCCACGTTTAAGTTGGTTGTTTTCATAACTTTACCTCTTATTTTGTTAATTTTTGTAATTTTTATTTAGAGTTAACCCGCCTTGGCGATTGTGCCGCTCTTATCCTCTGGCGTCTCTCCTGCCGGAATAAGCAGGTCGGGCGAGCTCTCCCCAAACTTCAAGGCTTTTGAAACCTAGGGGAAACCGTTAAGACTAGTTCTTAACTAACTTGATTCTTTTTCTTTCGAATGTCCGATAGCTCTTTTTCGAAACTTGCTATATCCTTGAACCTTCTGTATACGCTTGCGAAGCGCACATATGCCACTTCGTTCAGGCCTGATAGCTGCTCCATGACCAGCTCGCCTATTTTGGAAGTGGGAACCTCCGAATCACTGCCTTCATAAAGCTTGGATTCTACATCGGATACCAGCTGTTCTATCTGAAGACTGGTAACAGAGGTCTTCTCGCATGCTCTATAAAGACCGGCAAGCAGCTTCTCTCGATTGAATATTTCCCTGACATTGTTGTTTTTCACAACTATCAGCTGCGGTCTTTCTATACGTTCGTAAGTAGTGAAGCGATGCATACATTCGCTACACATTCTTCTTCTTCTTATAGATTTACCGCCGGCTACATCTCGGGATTCAATCACTTTGGTATCGGATGCATGACAACGACTGCAATTCATTTAATGCATACCTTCCTTACTGATTTAGTGCTTCGATTGAAGAATAAATCTGTTCACTTTAAATGTACGATCACTATAATTTTTTACCATATATAGTGTGTATACTAGAAATCATAACGCTGTAGATAGCGTTTTGCAATACTTTATCTGCTGTATTAATTACACGTTGTCAGAATCTTTTGATTTCTTAGTATCGGACTTTTTTTGCTTCTTAAAACGCCGCAGAAAAGAGGGCTTCTCGATTTCCTCTTCGTCATAGGATTCGCTGACGAATTGATCTTTGTCGTCCTTTTTACCACTACCGCTATCATTTTCTTCGTCTTCATTCTTCCAAATGTTTCTGTTTTTATCGTCATCGGAATGAAAATCCGTGTGTTCAGCGCTTACCTGCGCATCATTCAGGTCCAGGTTTATATCGCTCGGTATATCCTTATCATCCGTCTGGGCCGTGGTTTTGGCAGCCGTCTTTTTTGCTTTAATATCGGTATCCGTATCAACGCCTTCATCTTTTGAAGCTTCTTCCGCGATCAGCGTACGCAAATGAGCAGAAGCCTGTTTGGAAAAATATGAATCTTCAAAGCCGGTAGCCACCACTGTAACGATCAACTCTCCCTCAAGTTCAGGGTCTATAGTTGCACCGAAAATGATATTGGCATCTTTGTCTGCTGATGCGGTTATAGTTTCCGCTACGGTGTTTATCTCGTGCATGGACATATCATCGCCGCCGATGACATTGAATAATACACCACGGGCACCGTCTATCGACACCTCCAGCAATGGAGAATCCACCGCTTGCTGAGCGGCTTCAACCGCACGGTTATCACCGCTGGCCCGACCTATACCCATCAGGGCTGAGCCTGCATTACTCATCACCGTCTTAACATCCGCGAAATCGAGGTTTATCAACCCGTGTACGGTTATCAGGTCCGATATACCTTGAACACCCTGCCTGAGTACGTCATCAGCTACTTTGAAGGCATCCAGGATCGGAGTGGATCTATCTATGGTCTGGAGTAGCCTATCATTCGGTATGGTTATCAACGTATCGACGGATTTACTTAAATTTTCTATCGCTGCTTCGGCATTTTTGGTGCGTTTATCTCCTTCGAAGGCAAACGGCCTGGTCGCAAAGCCGACTACCAAAGCATTTTCCTCTTTGGCTATTTTAGCGATTATATGGCCGGCACCACTCCCAGTGCCGCCGCCGGCGCCTATGGTAATAAAAACCATATCAGCTTCTTTTAAAGACTCGCGTATATTCTCTATGGATTCTTCGGCAGCCTTTTGTCCGACTATAGGATCGGCTCCGGCGCCAAGGCCACGAGTAGTATCCTGGCCTATATGTATCTTGGTCTGTGCCTTAGAATGGTGCAGGGCCTGCGCATCGGTATTAATCGCAATAAACTCAACACCTTTGACACCCGCTTCCACCATCCGGTTTATCGCCGCTCCGCCGGCGCCGCCTACTCCTACAACTTTTATACGTGCAAACGTCTCAATCGATGGCGTAACCTGGGGCATTACTCAAGACTCTCCTTTATATCTCTAATACTAAACAAAGTATAACCTAGCCATGCAAGTCGTTCAATTAATATAGGTCATTTTTTACAAAACTACAAATTAAGTCGCTAAGGTTTTATTTTTGCCCACCAGCTGCGCAAAGCCGAACCAACTACATCGGTAGTTTTTCCTGAACCGGCATTATGCTCAAAGGTTTGCCCGGCAAATATCATATCAAGATGCATCAGCCCCACCGCCACTATAAAGCTCAGGTCCTGGATATCGTCGGTTATGCCCGCTACATTGTCCAGGTTGCCTATCTTCGCTGGTAATTCCAGCTGTTCTTTGGCAAATTCCGCGATACCGGGAATCTTAGCCGAACCGCCCACCAGTACTACTCCGCCGGGTAATTTTTGTGAACGCTGGATTTTCTTGAGTTCCTTATCTACATATTCGAAAATTTCTTCAACCCTGGCTTCCACTATCATCCTTACATCGTCCGATTCAAAAACATGGTTGCGCTTTTCATGCTCAACGCTCACCCTGCCGTTTTTGCCTTCGCCTGCTAAGGCGGCATGTTCCAACTTCACTTTTTCGGCTATTTCCAAATCCACCTTGAGTCCTATGGCCAAATCATTTGTGATATTGATACCTCCAATAGGAATTACTGCCACATGCTGTATCTCTCCGTCCTCTATAACGGCAATATTCGTGGTGGAAGCACCTATATCGATTACCGCAGCACCGGCTTCGCGCTGTTTCCTGCTCAACACCATCTCAGCCGCGGCTAATCCGGATACGGTATGGCTGGAAGGATAAACGTTGGATTTCTCTAAGGCTAGATCAAGGCTGCGCAGGTTAGGTGTCGCCGCGGTGATAATGTGCGTCTCGGCTTCCAGACGTACGCCCTGCATTCCTACAGGGTCCTTAATGCTGTCATGGCCGTCAACCTGGTAATTTTTAGGGAAAACCTGGATGATTTCTCGGTTCGAAGGTAATTGGACTATGGTGGCGGCCTCTTGCACGCGCATTCTGTCTTCGTAAGTTATTTGTTTGCTGGCCGTGCTTATAGCTATTACCCCTTTAGAGTCTAGGCTACTTACATGCGGACCGTTAATATTGACTGTCACATTTTCCACATGGATACCGGATATACGCTCAGCTTCGGTAAGCGCCTCATGGATAGCTCCGACTACATCATCCAGATGCATAATCACACCTTTCCTCAGCCCTGAATTCGGACTGGAACCGTAACCTACGACCGATATTGCAGGATTATCGCTGGCATGATCATATGTTCCGATAACACACCTTACTGCACTTGTACCAATATCAAGACCGACAAAATACTGAGAAGAGGATTCTCGCATGATTGTCAGTATACCCCCTACGATATTGGCCGGGCAAGTGAGACCATTAACTATCGCTACTTGAAAGGAGTGAGTATCTCGCAGCCCTTAGGGGTAATCAGGACAGTCTGCTCAAAATGAGCGGATAATGAACCGTCGCGGGTTTTGACCGTCCAACCGTCGGAATCAATATATATCCCTTCGCCGCCCAAAGTAGCCATCGGTTCTATGGCTACCGTCATTCCCGTACTTAGTTCAGGCCCTGATCGGGGAACCCCATAATTAGGTATGTTAGGATCCTCATGTACCTGATGTCCTACTCCATGGCCTACCAGATCTCTGATGATACCGAGCCCGTGTTGTTTTAGGATAGCTTCAATCGCACTGCCGACATCACCTACCGTGCATCCGCCTTTTAAGCTTTTGAGTCCGTTATTCAGCGATGCTTTTGTAGCCTTAAGCAATCTAAGCTTATCCGGATCATCCGAATCAACCAATACCGACACCGCGCTGTCTACTATCATGCCTTCATAAGTTACGCCCAGATCAAAGGTGATGATATCGCCTTTTTGGATGATTCTTGTTTTGCTGGGTATGCCGTGGACTATCTCATCGTTGATAGAGATACACAATACATCAGGAAAATCCTTATACCCCAGAAAAGATGGTTTACCGCCAAGCCTGCTTATGGTTTCTGTCGCCAGATCGGCCAGATATTTGGTGCTCATATCCGGGCTGACCGTATCTTTCAAGGTTTTTAAAACCTGTGAACAGATATAACCCGCTTTTCTCATTCGTTCGACTTCGACCGGGGATTTTATCTTGGTATACAATTACAACCTCAAGCAGATGGTTTATTAAACGCATCCAATATCTTCAACTGTATATCATCTACAGGTCCGTGACCATCAACCTCGATGATTCTTATGCCTTTCTTCCGGTAAGCATCTATTATCGGCGAGGTTGATTTGGAATATTCCTCAAAACGCTTCTCAATGGCCGGCTCATTGTCATCATGTCGGCCGCGCAAAAGTAATCGCTTGATCAATTCGGCTTTAGGAACCTCTATATATATCAGTGCCTCGATGTCAACCTTGCCCAGCTTATGCTGCTGCGCCAGCCAGTCGGCCTGTTTCTTGCTTCTGGGGAATCCGTCTAATATACATCTGTTCTTATCATCCAGTTTACCGAAGAAATCTCTTATTATGTCAATCATCTCATCATCATTGATAAGATGGCCAGCAGCCATTCGCTCGCGCCTTTCCTCGGTAATATATTCCCGAAGGAATTCACCGGTAGAAAGATATTGATACCCGAGTTTTTTTGCTAATAATTTGCCCTGGGTGCCTTTACCCGACCCGGCCAAGCCCATTATCAGGATCATTTGTTCAGTTTCTCCTTGACCAGCTGGGCTATCAGTGAACCGTCAGCGCGGCCTTCGGATTTTTGTCTTACCGCAGCTATGATCCTGCCGATATCCTGAAGTTTGACATCAACCTGTTCGCTTATCGCATTGTCTACCAGCTCGGCTACCTTTTCCCGGCTGAGTGGCTCGGGTAAATAATTACTGATTATCTTTTTCTCATAATCTTCGTTTTCTGCCCGTTTTGCGTCGCCGGCATCGGCATAGATTTTTTGTGCATCGACTCGTTTCTTGGCTTCTTTTTGCAAAACTTTTATTATTTGTTCCTCGGATAGTTTCGAACCTGTATCAACTTCTGCATATTGAATGGCATTTTTCATCCCCTTAAGTACCGAGACAAGCTGACTATCACCTGACAGCATGGCATTCTTTAAGTCCCGATTAATCTGGTCAACTAACTTGTTCATCTTGCCTGCGGATAAACACCACTTAAACTCTCTTACGAGAGTTTCATGCGCTTAATTTTTTGTAATTTGCGCTCGTTGCGGATAATTGCTCTTTTGCGTCTTTCTCTTTTAGCCATAGGTTTTTCAAAATATTGGGCTTTACGCACAGCAGCAATCAGCCCGGACTGTTGTACTTTTCTGTTGAACCGCCGTAACATATTTTCAATCGACTCCTTAGAGTCTTTTCTACTCACTTCTATCATTGGTTTACATTTTACACCAGCCGTACCGAAGATACAAGACTACGGTTTTTCTAAACTTATTGTTGTTTTTTTTGTGCCGCCGCGCGCTGAGATTTGAGAACTATGCTTTGTAGTTCCTTAAAGATAGCGAAATGTTTATTGGTAGCATAAACCTTGGTATTGGCTTGCTTTTCCGATACCAAAAAGCCTACTTTCTCCAGCCTCTTTAGCTCCCTTTGAATGTTTCCCGCGTCTTCTTTTATCAGTTTAGCCAGTCCTCTGACATGTGTCTTGAAATCAGGATATTTGGCATAGACTACTATTATCTTCCTTCGTACGCGTGATGTAATAAATACGTCTAACATTTTTCTTATCCCGTCCGTGCGATGTCATTGAAACAACGCACTACAATACAAACTATATTACACGCGTTGTTAAGTTTCATCAAATCCAAATAGACTATACTTAATATGGATTCATGTACTATTTTGAGGTTATCCCGGCAAATAAAAAATTCCACGGCAAGGAACCGCTTACTTATTGTTACAGACGAAAACTTGCTCCCGGTCAAATTGTTACATTGCACTTAAGGGGCGTAGAAGGAACCGGAGTAATAATAAAAGAAATAAAAAAGCCGGATTTTGCGGTTTTAGATATTGATGACCCTATAGAAAAAATAAAACTACCTCCGGCGCATATGCAACTTATGAAGTGGATGCTGGATTTCTATCCCGGATCCGTCGGTGCCGTCGCCCAGCTATTTGTGCCCGGTTTTTTAAAAAAAGACCGGATAATTATGCCTTCCTCGTCGGAACCGAGGAAATTACAAAAAGTTAAAATTCCTCCGTTGACCGCTGAACAATCAAGCGCATACAATAAGCTGCAAGCCAAAGACACATCTGGTAAAACTTACATCTTAAAAGGCGTAACAGGCAGTGGTAAGACCAGGGTATATGTAGAGTTAGCCAAGGATAATCTAAAGAAAAATAAATCGGCAATAATCTTAACCCCGGAGATTTCACTGACGGCGCCGATAGCCGATTATTTTAAAAAAACATTCGGCGATTATGTCAGGATAAACCATTCCGCCCTTACCCAGAAACAACGCCGTGAACTTTGGTCGGAAGCCTTTGCCGGTAACCGGCCGATGATAGTTATAGGTCCGCGTTCCAGTTTATTTTTACCGCTGCGGGATATCGGCCTGATAATTTCCGATGAGTTCCATGAGCCGGCTTATAAACAAGATGCCCGCCCTTTTTATCATGCCAACCGAGTGGCCAGTATGCTGGCCAAATCATCGGATGCCAAGTTAATTTTCGGGTCGGCTACACCTACAGTAACCGACTATTATCTAGCCCGGCAGAAGAAAGCCCCCCTCGTTACCATGGACCGCTTAGCCGTTACCGGCAAGCAGCCGACCGTCAATTCTACGGTGGTAAATCTATTGGACCACCAGGAAAGAACCGGCTATGCGTTAATCAGCAAGACTTTGATCTCCAAAATTTCTGCTGCCCTTAAAGAAAATGAGCAGGCGCTGTTGTTTATCAATAAACGCGGTTCAGCCAGATCGGTTGCCTGCCAAGATTGTGGTAACAGAGAGCTTTGTATTAATTGTGACCTGCCGCTTGTATATCATGGCGATCAGCATATTGTCCGGTGTCATACATGCGGATTCTCCAAAAAACCGCCGGTCAAATGTAGTGTATGTGGTTCCATGAATATATATTTCAACAGTCCCGGCACCAAGGCTATATTTGAGAACCTGTCGAAGATATTTCCCAAAGCCAGGATTGCCAGATTCGATAAGGACAACAAAAAATTTGAGAGAATGGAAAACATCTATGATGAAGTCGTTGAGGATGTGGATATCATAATCGGCACCCAGATCGTCGCTAAGGGGCATGATCTACCACGCTTATCCGTAGTGGCGATGTTACTGGCCGACAATGAACTGAATTTCCCTGATTTCAGCGCTGCAGAAAGAGGCTATCAACTGATAAAACAGTTAGGGGGTAGGATCAGCCGTGGGCATAGAGCAGGTACGTTCGTCGTCCAGACATTCAACACTTCCAGCAAATTTCTACAATCAGCATTAAACGGCAATTGGGATGATTTTTATGCCGAGGAAATAAGGCAGCGGAACAAACACGGTTTTCCGCCCTTTTATTCCATGCTTAAAGTTGAAAGTTCACGCAAATCTCGCAAAGCGGCCGAGAAATCGTTAATAAATCTGATAGATAAACTGGGGCTGGCGCAGAGGGACAAACTTGAATTATCAGGCCCTTACCCCAGTTTCGTTGAGAAAAAATCAGCAAAATGGCATTGGCAACTAGTCGCCAAATCAAAAAACCGTTCGATCCTGGCAGAAATAGCCGGACAGATACCGAGCTCCTTTAAGGCCGATCTCGACCCGATGAATCTTTTGTGACCCTTCCGGGCTTATGGGTAGCGGCCAAATTAAGTTATACTGACAGATTATGAACAAGTCCGACATCATAACGTTGCCGCACAAGAGTTTGCGTAAGCGATCCCAAAAGGTCGGTGTTATTACGGACGATATTAGGAAACTTGCCCGCGATATGCAGAAAGTCACCCTGTCATGGGAGGATAGCCGGCAACATGAATTGGGAGTGGCTCTTGCCGCCGTCCAGATAAATAAACATCTGAGATTGGTCATTATACGCAATAACTTCGATGACAAGAGTGACCGAGGATTTCAAGTATACGTCAACCCGGAGATAACCAAGAAATACGGTGAACTGGTTGCAGATTTCGAAGGCTGCCTCAGCGTCAAGAATATATATGGCAAAGTGCCCCGCCATAACAAGGTTAAGATAAAAGCCCTGAATTTGGATGGTAAAGAAATAAGGCTAAAGGCCGAGGGGTTTTTAGCCCGGGTTTTCCAACATGAAATAGATCACACCAAGGGTGTTGTCTTCATCGACCATATAAAGGATGTACCGGAAGCCTTCTTCCTGCTTAAGGAGGACGGGGCTTTGGAACAGTTGGACTATGACAAGGAAATCAGAGATAATCCTAAGCTCTGGAGTTAATATGGTTAAACCGTCTATAGTTTTTTTCGGCAGCGGACCGGTAGCAGCCGCTTCTCTGGCGGGGATATTAGACAGTTGGGAAATTGAGCTCGTCATAACCAAGGCCCGGCCGGCTTACCATAAAACGCCGGCGCCCGTAGAAGAATTGGCGTTACAGCATGACTTGCCGCTGAAGTTTGCCAATACGAAAAAGGAAGTGGACCAAGTGCTGACAAATACCGACATCGATAGTCCTGTAGGTTTATTGGTTGATTTCGGCGTAATAGTTTCGCCGTTTGCCATAAACCGGTTTGAAAAGGGCATCATCAACAGTCACTTCAGCCTGTTGCCCAGATGGCGGGGAGCTGATCCGATAACTTATTGCCTGCTTGAGGGAGATGACGAGACCGGGGTCAGTCTCATGAAGATTATTGCCAAGTTAGAAGAAGGGCCTTTGATCGCCCAGGAGAAACTGCCATTGCCGGATAAAATCGATGCCGGACAACTGACTGAACTATTGGTGACTCTCAGCAATTCGATGATCAACAAATATCTGCCGCTTTTTTTGCATAATCAGTTAAAAACTAGGCCGCAGCTGACTTCCGGTGTCACATACTCGCATAAGATAAAAAAATTTGACGGCATAATTGATTGGGCGGAAACGGCGGACCGTATAGAACGAGAGATAAGGGCTTATGCTATCTGGCCGAAGAGCAGGACTATGCTGGATGGAATAGATTGCATAATAACCGAGGCCGACGTCACGAAAGCTGTGGGAACACCGGGTAAATACAAGGTTACGGGCGGTTCACTGCTAATCTTTGCCAAAAAAGACGCCTTATCAATAAAACGCCTAAAGCCGGCCGGTAAAAAAGAGATGGATATCGAAGCGTTTCTGGCCGGTTACAAACCCCGGCTCAAAGCTAATTAACCGGCGCTGGGAGGAATACCGCCGCCGGGATTGCTGGCAGGAGGTTTGCTCTGACCTTGCACCTCGGCCAGTATCTGAGGAGCGGAAGCCTTGACTTCTTCTTTTAGTTTATTCAGTTCTTCGGCGACTACATCCTTATAATTGGGGAAGTTGGTCTCTAGCCATTTAAGCGCTCCGCTTTCGTCGTTCTTATTGATATAACCTTCGAACTCATCCAGCTGGGCATCACTCATACCGCTGGCCAGACGGACGCCTACGCGCATTTCCAGAGTCTCATAGATATGTGCCAGGATATTATTTTTTTCGTGCGCCGGTAGGCTGTCCAAGCCCAGCTCCTTTAGAAAATTGTTATCTAGTTTAAACATACTTCCCTTCTTTTATAACTATATTTTAACAAATTTATACACAATGTTGACAATTGTCACCTAAATATCAGATAGATGGCTACCAGCGATATTACGATTACCCCTGTTATAAAGCCCGCTTTTATTGCCGGTTTATAATGTTCGGTGTTGTCTTGTTCGCTTATCTGAGGTGGGTTTTGGTCGTTAATAGATTGCATATCGACTGATCCATCGAGCTGCGCACTTCTGTCGGTAAGTATGTCGGACAGGGGAGTCGCACCGCTTCGTGTTGATCTCTGGCTTTCAGATGGAATAACGCTATCATCAGGTGGCGGCTGGCTAGCTGCTCTCTCTTGACGTTCGTCAAAACCAAGCTCTTCCGGCCTATTTTGATGCATTTCATTTTGAGTTGCCAAGGTTTCAATGTACGTTTCCTCGCCGCTGGTCCTATCCATCTCCCCAGACGTGCTCAGCTCCTGGTTGGCTCTCGCAACCTGTTCATCAGGTATCGTCTCTGCGAGGATATTATCTCCATCTTGGGATTCATTGTGAGCTAGGGTTTTTTGTTCAGGATGTTCACCAGCTTCAGGAGCCATATATACGGTATCTGGCATTGATTCCCCTGTAATATCATTCCGGCCAGCTTGAGCTTCGGATGATTCTTCCGCTTGCTGAGCATCAGCTAGCTCTGTTTCTATGGATGCTTCTTGTCTTGTCTCAGCTCTACGCGCCCTTGCTTCTATAGAATCTTGGGTATCGACCTTGAGTTTCTCAAGGTCTTGGTTGGCTTCATCGATACGACGGCCAAGCTTCCGGTCGCGACGTTTGCTGGAGTCATCGATGAAAGACCCTACAAGAATGGCCGGTGCCATTTCATCCATATACTCTTTAATCCCTTTGTTCGGCTGGGCCGGTTTGCCGGCTTCAGCGTCCTTATCGATCTGGGCTTCCTGCTGTCGCCTGAACTCTTCTAAAACCTTCCTGCGTGCATTTTTCTGCTCCCGCAACATTTCGTTCGCTTCTCCTTCAGAAATCCCTTCATCGTCCGCTTCCTGCTCGTGCGCCGGAACCTGAATCTCTTCATCCTCAGGGCTTTCTGCCTCCGGCACCTCTGCTTCCAGCTCCGAAGGCTCCTTGGGCTTTTGATCCGGCGGCAAACCACTTTCCGTGTCGTCCAAGGCGATTTCGGTTTTTTCCGGAGTATGATGGGGTATTTTGGTTTTATCCGCATCTAATGAACCGTTGGGGTCCGGTTCGCTATGCTCGGGTATCGGCTCAGGTTCAGCAGTCTCACCTTCCGCCTCCTGAGCAGTTTCCGCGGCAGCAGATCCTTCATCAGCAGGCATTAAGCCTTCACGCGTGTCTTCATTATCTAAAGCAGCCTGTTGTTCCTCCTTATCTGTAACGTCCGTTTCAACGGTTGGGGCATCGGCTTCCGCAGGTTCTTCCGGTTCTGGCTCCTCTGTATCTGCTGGTTCAAGCGGCGGTTCGCCTTCTGTCTGTACCGGTTCGGCTGGCGCATCCCGAGGAATCTCAACATGTTCGTCTTCAGCTAACTCACCATGCTCTCCTGCGGCTTTCTCCGGAGCGTCGGTATCACTGGCAGACGGTTCGGCCTCATCCGGTGCTATATGTTCGGATTCCGCCGGCTCGGTCTCCGCAGATGCATCTGTAATACTATCTGGTGTTTCACCCTCTTCGGTTTCATCGGCAGGTATCTCTTCACTTTCTCCGGGCTGATCATTCTCTTCCGCGCCACCGCTCGAATGGTCTATGTCCAAGGCACCTTCCGCTTCATCTGCCTGTCCTTCATCATCAGATGTACCCGTTTCTTGCGAAGTCGGGGGGGTAGTTTCTTGATCCGGACTCTCTGACTCGTCGGTTTCCGGTTCCGCCTCAGGAAAACCAAAGACCTCGTCCTCTCTTTTCTCTTCTTCGGCATCGCCTTCGTTGTCAGTTTCCGGGGCAAAGCCGAACAAGCCTTTTTCTTCGCCACCGCCCAATATACGGCTTAATTCCTCGGCTCGGCGAGCTTCCTCTTCAGCTTGCTTCCGGGCTTCTTCAGCCCTGCGAGCTTCCTCGTCATCGTCGTTTTCCGCGTAAGGGTTCCAATTTTCCCCCGGCATAATTACCTCACTTTAAAGTTCTGGTTTTTTCTTCTACGGTAAAGAATTCCAGTCTGTCCCCTTCCTTAAGATCTACACGTGATTCGGATTTAAAGCTGACGCCGCACATTTCGCCGGTCTGAATTTCTTTTGCTTCCTGGGGTCCGCGTTTTAGACTGATGATCTCCAGATTATCGACAATAACCTCATCGTCTCTGTAGACCGCGGCTAAGGCCGGAACAATCAATTTTCCTTTGGTGACCTCGCCGCCACAGATGACCTCGGTCTTTGTGATCTTGAAGATCCCCTTTACCAATAATCTGCCCAATTCGGTCCTTACTATCTCGGGCGCCAACAGTTTCTCCAGCTCTTCTTTGGCGTCATCTATAAGTTCGTATATCACTTTGAACAGCCTTGCCGAAACCTTGTCCCGGTTGGCAAGCCTTTTTATGTTATTGGGCACCTCTACATTAAACCCGTAAATTATAGCTCCGCTGGTGGAAGCAAGGTGTTCGTCCTTTTCCGTGATATTGCCTATACCATAACCTACTATTCTGACGGCAACTTCCTCTGTATTTAAGGCTTTTAGTCCGTCGATTACCGATTTCAATGAGCCTTGTACATCCGCCTTTATAATCACATTAAGCTCTGTTATTTGTCTTTTCTTATCTATGATCCTTATCAAATCGCCTCCGGTAATGGTGTCTCTGCTTTCGCTCGAAAGCTGCCTTATATTAACCTCAACTTGCCGGCGGGCATCTTTTTCATCCTTTACTACTAGGAATTCTTCGCCGAATCTGGGCAGATCTTTGAATCCGGTCAAGGTAACCGGCATAGAGGGACCGGCCTTGTCTATCGAGTCCCCAAAAGAAGATTCCAGGTTACGTACCTTCGCATATGTTGTGCCTGCGACTACAAAATCACCTTTTTTTAAAGTACCTTGTTCTACCAACGCAACACCGACAGGGCCTCGCCCCTGTTCCATATGAGCCTCTATTATCAGCCCCTCCGCCGGTACGTTGATTTCCGACTTTAACTCTTCCACATCGGATACCAATAGAACCATCTCGAGTAGCTTGTCTATACCCTTACCGGTTTTCGCCGAAACTTCTACGCATACGGTATCGCCGCCCCATTCCTCTACCATCAATTGTTGTTCTGCAAGCTGTTGCTTTATCCGATTAGTGTCAGAGCCTTCTTTGTCTATCTTATTGATAGCGACCAGTATTTTAACACCGGCTTTTTTGGCGAATCTTATCGCTTCTAAGGTTTGGGGTTTGATACCGTCATCTGCAGCTACGACTATTACCACCAAATCAGTCAAATGCGCGCCGTGTTCTCTAATTGCTGCGAAAGCTTCATGACCCGGCGTATCCAAAAAGGTTATACTGCGGTCTTTATATGTAGCTTGGTATGCAGAAATATGCTGGGTTATACTGCCTGCTTCTTGTTCGGCAACCTTAGTATCACAGATAGCGTCTAGGAGTGAAGTCTTACCATGATCAACATGACCCATCACGGCTACTACGGGCGGGCGGTTTTCGCCCTTACTTGTTTTCTTCGGCCTTCTATGCGCTATCTCCGGCTCGGTTTGTTCCTTTTCTAAGGTTATTTCCGGGTCTATTTCCGAAGTTATTATCACGGCCGTATCAAAATCTATCCTTTCGTTGACGGTAGCTAAAACCCCATTCTTCATCAGCTCGGCTATGAGCTTCGAAACAGGTATATCCAGCTTCTCCGCAAGGGTGCCGACCGTCAGACCGTCTTCGATTTGGATTGTTCGTGCCATTGGTCGTTTCTCCTTGCTTCGTTATTACATTTTCAACATCGACTATTAGATATTATTTGGCCTGCTTCTTTGCCTTGGGCTTGGACTTAGCGGCGTCCTTTAAGCTTAAAGCGATCTTCCTGGCTTCTTTATCTATGTCTATCACCTTGAATTGTTTCTTCTCATTGAGCTTAAAGAGCTTTTCCGGATCCGCGGAGTCATCATCACCCATTTCTGACACGTGTACCAAGGCTTCCACCGACGGACTTAGTTGTACGAATGCGCCGAATGGTGTTATGCGGGTAATTTTGCCTTCCACGGTAGAATCCTTGGAAAATTTGCTGACTTCATTCAACCAAGGATCTTCTTGCATCTGCTTTAGGCTTAGGGAGAGCCGGTCTTTATCGATAGCTATAATCTTGGCCGTGACCTTATCGCCGACTTTTACATAATCTTTGGGGTCCTCGACCCGTTCCCACGAAATTTCGGATATGTGTATCAAACCTTCTATGCCGTCTACGTTTACGAAGGCACCGTAATCAATAACACCGGTTATAACACCCTCGACGGTATCATCCACGGACAGCTTCGAAAAGATCTCCTGAACATCATCTTTTACAGCTTCTTTTTCGGAAAAAATCAGTTTATTGTCCTTGCGGCTTAGATCCAATATCCTGCAACGGATTTGTTTTCCGACCAAACCGTTGAGTTTTTGCAGGATCTCGTCTTTATCAGCTCCGGAAACCCTCGGGTAATGCCCTGCTGCAAGCTGAGAAACAGGCAGGAATCCTCTTATCCCTTCCAGCTCAACCAGCAGGCCACCCCTGTTGGCATCATAGGGGCTGATCTCCACTATTTCTTCCTTATCAAAAACTCGTTGCAATTCATCCCAGCCCTTGTCCTTGGCGGCCCGACGCATGCTGAGCAAGGCATAGCCCTGTTCCAGCTCGGAATCGACCACACTCACAGTTACCGTTTGACCTTCTTCCAAGTTCTTGCCATGGCCGATTTCTCTACCGATGACCACACCCATTCCTCTGGCCCCTAAATCAACCCATATCTCTCTCTTATGAACGCTATTTACCACGCCTTCTATGACGTCACCGGCCTTTAAATGCTCGATGTCTTTTTGATCTTTTAACAGATCATCCATAGTTATTGTTGCTGACTTTGGCACGTCTTTCCTCAAAGCCTCCTTTTATAAAATATTTCTCCGGGCTCAACTCTACTCAGTGCTTATTAAAAGCCGTTAAAGAATATGTAAAGATTAAGTTAACCCTGAAAGATTATTTCTATTATATCTGTTTCACAGGTATATGGCAAACTGTTCGTAGCATCTTGTCGAAGTTTACAAAATAAGCCCGGTCGCGCTAAACTATCGGATAAGATGAACTACCTTGGCATAGATTTAGGAGGGTCAAAGACCATCGTGGCCGTTTTTGACGACTCCGGCAAAATACTTAATAAAAAGAAATTTAAAACTAACAAGGATTATAATATTTTCATCAGTGACGTGGAAAAAAGCGTTGATGAATTATCAACGAACACAAATATTGCATGTGCCGTAGCCGTACCGGGCCTGATATCTAGAGACACCGGCGTAGTTCATGCGCTGGGTAATCTGGAGTGGAAGGATAAGAATATACGTGATGACATATCGAATGCTGTGGGAGGAATACCGGTAATTATTGAAAACGATGCGCGAATTGCCGGTTTGGCCGAAGCCGAAAAGCTGGTAGGACAATATAAATACGTACTTTATCTAACAATCAGCACCGGTATAGGCGGGGCTCTTTTGGCGGATGGAGAGATTGTCAAAGATTTAGAGGACACCGAAATGGGCCAGATGCCGCTTCAGTACGAAGGCAGAACGCAGACTTGGGAAAGTTTCGCTTCCGGGCAAGCTATAGAGAAGAGATACGGCAAACAAGCGTCGGATATAGATGACGAGAGCCAGTGGCAGGAAATAGGAGAAAGAATCGGCTATGGGTTGGCGGTCTGCTGCAGTGTCTTACAGCCCCAAGCCGTAGTTTTCGGCGGAGGAGCCGGACAGTTCGCCGATAAATTTAAAGAACACACTAAAGCCCACTTGGAAAAACACCTGTCCCCGCTTGTTAAAAAACCGCAAGCATTGTTAGGACCGGCATACATCCAAGATTCTGCGATAACGGGATGTTTTATCTTGTTAAAACAACTTGGCATGATCAGATGAAGTTGCTGGACGTAATGCAGCAGGATTTCCCGACCATAAAATTCATTGCCGCAGACAGATTCCAGTGGTCTCCGGAAGAAAAGGTTATATATTTCGTCAAAGAGACAAAAAACGGTGAATGGTCTTTACTGCACGAAGGCGGTCACATGTTATGCAAGCATCTTAACTATACGAATGACATGGGGTTGCTGCGCATGGAGGTAGAGGCCTGGGCAAAAGCCCAAAAATTGGCAAAAAAATACGGTTATAAGATCGACCAGAAACATATAGATAAATGCCTGGACACTTACCGGGATTGGATTCACAAGAGAAGTTCGTGCCCCAGATGCACCTTGGCCGGTGTAGAAAAGGAAACCGGCCGTTACTATTGCATTAATTGCGGTCACCGCTGGAAAGTATCCAGCGAAAGATTTTGCAGGACCTATAGAAAAACCGTCACGGTATAACCACCGTGACGGTTTGCGAGATAAGGCTATTTATACCTTAAGCCTTCTTTGTGCGTCGACTTATGCGTCCGCCCTTGGCACCGGCAGACCGGGCAAGTTCGCGGTTGGCATAAAAACCACCGGTGCGGCCTTTTTTGCCGCCCATAGCACCGATTTTCGCATAGAAATCAGCGCCGTATTTAGTTTTATTAGTCTTTGCAGCAGCTTTGCCGCCAGTCTTGGTTCCAGCCATATTTATGACCTCCCTTAAATTTACTGCTCCACCCCGATTTCAGAGGAACAAAAAGGGCCCGCATTTGGACCCTCACTGTTCTACCGAATTATACTTATGGTATCACTAAATCCCGCTCATGTCAATATTGAGTGCCTGTCTGTTACAGGTTCAAGCGATCCAATACTTCGTAGATAACGAAAGCCGGCCAGACAAACCCCTTAAGAATGGCCAGAATGAAGCCCCAGAATCCGACTGACTGCTGTACGAAATAAACTATCGCGCCTATCACAGCTAGACAGTAGGCAAAACCGAACATGCCGTCACCGCCTTGTTTTATGACTTTTACTGATTTGTTGTCTTTGGCCATACGCCCTCCTTGTTTCTATATTATTAAAGCACATTTATAGACACTCTAGTCTTCGGGCTCAGACACGGCTATAACTATTACCGATCTGTCGGTTTCGTCGTTTTTGCTAAGCTCAAGGAACCTCTTTGCGGATTCCTGCGGCAAATCTATATCAAACGCCTCGTCTAATTCTTTATAAGACGTCAGTGTGCTGCCGTTGGCGACCACGCTGTTGGAGCAGAGCATCAATCTATCTTCATCGCCGAGTTCGATTATGCCGAATTCGTCCTTACCTTGTATAACCATTGGTTCTTGGTGAGGCTTGAATTCATCACTCTGCGGATCCAATGACGGACCTAACCAGTTCAATAGGCCTTTTTCATTTGCTTGAGGAGTGGATATCTCCTCAAGTTGGCCTTTCCCGTCCGAGCGCAACCTGAATAATCGGCTATTCCCCGCATTAGCCCAGATCATAAAGTCTTTGCCATCTATCTTTTCTATCTTGGCAAAAAGTCCGGCGGTATAACCCCCGGTCTCGCTGGCGCGCTGTCGTGCCAACCCGAAAGCATAGCCGGCAAATTGGATAGCTTCTCCTGTATCCTTAGGTTGTTTTTCGCGGGCTTCGTACGCTTCTTCAATAGCCCTATATGCCGCTTGAGAAGCTTTATCAGCATTAACTACTGAGCCCAAGCCATCGAATATTCCAAAAAGTCTCAGGTCCTGCCGGGCAAGTAAGGTATCTTCCCCCTGGACCGACTCTTGTGTATGTCCTACTTCTATTTCAAAATTTGTTTTCTCAGGGCCGATAGTTGGAAGACTCTCCTTATCTTTAGGCATAGCAAGCAGCTCTTCCAGGTTTACGCCTGCTTCGCGTAATTGTTTTTGTCTTTCTTCTGAAAAGCGAAGCGCGTCCAGCGGGATACCCATGGCTATCTCGCTATCGTTTTGGGGAGTGGTAAACATATAGTGGCTCTCGTCGTCGCTGCCGATGTAATTTACAATTTCTACATCCAGTTCCTCACTGTTTTCGTCTTTTATGGCCGTAGCCGGACCTTGTAAGGCTTTGACTGTCGCCGCATCGAATCTGGGATCCCGGTTTTCGCTTAGCTTTCTAAGCTCGTCTTCAATTGAATCACTCTCGGCTTCAGTATGTCTGGCAGGCTTTGAAGGGGGACGCTCGGCAACCACGAAAGGCTTGCCGGCTAATTCGGTATCGGTTTCGACTATGCCTCGCTGTTTATCAGGTATCGGACCGGTGATTCCCGGTATCGGTAAAGGCTGGTCGCTTTTATGATGTAGTGAGCTGTGATATGCCCGGGATTCGGCGACCAAAAGACCGCTTTCACGCTGATGTATGTTGAAATTATTGGTGATGCTTTCGGGTAGTTTATCGTCAGCCGAGGCATGAGTGGTTTCTTGTTCTTCTTGATGGTCAGCCGGTGTCGCTTCTTCGGCCTCTTGCGGCTCGTTAGGCTCTTCAGGTGCAGGGTCTATATCTGTTATCATCCCGGCTTCGTTTAATTGGACTCCCAGTTCTGCCAGTGTCCCCCTGCGATCTTCCGGAAAAACCAGTGCGTCTAGCGGAGCTATCCCGACATCCCCTTCTTTGTCCTCCAGAGTTACCAGATGGGTTATCTTCCCGTCACGCGTTCCGTCAGACAGAGCTTCTTGAGTATCCGTTCCAATATAATCAGTTAATCTGAGCTGATGTTCCTCGTTTTCTTCTTCGCTAAGTTCTTCCGGGCGAACAGGCCCTTTCAGTGCTTCCACGCGCTGCTCGGTAAACCTCGGGTCGTAATCAAGTTCAAGCACAACTTCCTGTTCTTGTTCCTCCCCAGCCTCTCCTTCAGCAGGCAAAACTATAGTCAGCGCCTCATCCGATGGAGGAGGCGGAGCTTGTTCATTCGTTGGTTTGTGCGCTTCAGTCATAGCATTAATATTTGATTTTTTGTTTTTGTTAAATCCCTATTACCATAGCAAATTTCTTATGTTTTGTCAATAATAATTTAACTTTTTTGTTTAATATGCAAATCAAGGTTATTCGTTGATGATATGCTAAAGATATGGCGCATTACGTGGCACTCTTAAGAGGGATCGGACCGGGGAATCCCAATATGCGCAACGATAAGTTGCGCGAGGTATTCGAAAATTTAGGTTTTGAGGATGTCCAAAGCGTAATATCCAGCGGCAACGTGCTTTTTAAGACAGACATTCCGGATGTAGAGTCATTAGAATCAACGATCGAAAATGCCATTGTCAGCCAGCTGGGTTTTAATAGCACGACAATCATAAGAAGCAAGCAGGAGCTGGAAAAATTAGTACGGAGTGACCCGTTTGACGGGACAGAACATGGACCTAGCTCGTATCTGCTGGTTACGTTTCTAAAAAACCCGGTTAAAACAGACCTAAAATTCCCTTACACGCCACCTAGTAAGTCATACACCGTATTAGGCATAAGTAACCGCGCCGTATTTACCGTCACCGACACTACCGCTGTTAAAACACCTGACGTAATGACGTGGCTAGAAAAACAATTCGGTAAAGAGATTTCGTCACGGACCTGGAAAACAGTGCATAGAATACTTAAAAAATTCGAAGGTTAAGAAGGTATAATCTAGCTATGAAGATGAAAAGCTACAAAGACATCGACGAATATTTGGACAACTTTTCGGGCGAGACCAGGAAAAAGCTCGATGAGATAAGAAGCATCGTGCACGAGCTGGCGCCTCAAGCCAAGGAGAAAATAGCTTACGGAATCCCGACATTCACTTATCATGGCAACCTGTTGCATTTCGCCGGTTATGAAACCCATATTGGTTTTTACCCTGGCCCCGCGCCGATCAAACAGTTTGCTAATGAATTATCTGGTTATGAAACATCAAAAGGTACTATAAAATTTCCTTTGGATAAACCCTTGCCCTTGGACCTAATTCGTAAAATCACCAAGGCTTGCGTAGAGCGCAACGAAGCAAAGAAAAAATAGCTTATCGCTTGGACTTAAGAGTAGAGACGGCGGCAATCGCGATGTCACCGCAAAGCCCGGCTATTCTAAGCTTGGTTCCGTTGCTTATGCCTTCTCGCTTTTGCACATCTTCCCTGATTCCCTCTGCAGCGACAAGAGCCAGTACCGGAACCATCCTGGAAGACGCGAACGCAATTTCTTCAACAGTTTCGCGGCCCAGTAGATTACCGGCAGCTTCAGCCAGATCCGCCCCCATGCCTTTTAAATCCATAATTAGAGAAATGATAGTATTTTTATGTAAATTTGTCAAATAAGCGGATTGGGCGCAAGCTTGCTATAATGCGCATATGCAATTGCAGTTATCCTACTTGGCTGTGATAATCCTTGTTCTTGGCGCTACTGGTTTGCTCGCATCTATGAGAAATAGGTGGTATCTGCGCGGTGGTAAGTTTAAAGTACTTGATGCAGTATCACTGCTTGTCCTGCTAGCAGGGATCGTTTTTTGCTTAGCTACGTTAGGTCTCTGGAGTATTATCTTGGTTTTATGGGCTATCGGGGTCGCTTTTAAATACAGAAAAGAAGTTAGGCGTTCTAAAGTCTAAAATAGCTTTGATTCTAAAGTAGGATGGCTGACTTCCTTCGGTAATAACATGAAGTGCATCGAAGACACGGCACGCGCAACCCTTATGTCGCCTACTTGCTCCATTACCCTGGCCGTAACGCCCTGAAAGCTGGACTTCCATTGCTCAAACGGTGGTACGGTAGTATGCTCGGCTATCGAAGCGTGAATATGCCGCAAAGATTCTTCCGGCATTTCGGTAGTATTGGTAGGCTCAGGCAAGTGAGCCATAAGGGTCATCAGAAATTGTATGTTAAGGAACTTTATAGGCAATGGTCTTTTACCGTCGCGGGTATATATCCCTAACATTCCAAGTGTTCTCGCGACCGGCTCTTTGGCTGTAGTCTTTTTGATCTCATCACAAGCTGCGGCTATAGAGTCAGATATAACCCTTGCTATTTCAGTATGCAAGGCCGGAACTCTTTTGCCTTCACTTTGGGCATAGCTTTCCTTAAGCCCGTCTATGGTACTTTGCGGTAAATCAGGACCGGGCAAATCCAGTCTTCTTAACAAGGGGTCTTCTGCTTCGGGCGTTGTATACACCGCCATCAGATTAGCTACGTCAGGCGACTCATCACCAGCAATAGAAGGATCCATACCCGTAATCATAAAATCTCCGACTCTTCCCATAGAAGCGACTTCGACTATCTCATGCCTTATTTGATCCGCATACGCTTCTTCGCCGGGAGCTGTCATAGTTTGTAAACTTTATAATGAATTGTTTCAAAAATCAATTCATAAAATCACAATGATCTCTTTCATAACGCAAGGTGTAGAATATACATATGGGAGAAGTATTTGCCGATATATCGGTGTCCTTGGACGGCTTTGTCGCCGGCCCTAACCCGACACTAAAAGAACCGCTTGGTCACGGTGGCGAGCAGCTTCATGATTGGGTTCTTAGGCTACAAGCCTGGCGTAAGCCGCACGGTAAACCAAATGGTGAAACAGGCCCAGGGAACGATCTTTTCCAAGCAACGATCGATCGTACGGGCGCAGTCATAATGGGCAGAAAGATGTTTAGCGGCGGCGAAGGCCCGTGGGAAAATGATCCGAATCCTGATGGCTGGTGGGGTGATAATCCACCCTTTCATGTACCGGTGTTTATACTGACAAGTCATCCGCGAGAAAAAGTCGTTAAAAAAGGTGGGACCACGTTCACATTTGTTACAGACGGTATAGAAAGTGCTTTAGCCCAAGCCAAGGTTGCTGTTGGTGATAAAGATGTATCTGTATCAGGAGGTGCCAATGTAATCCAGCAATTCATAAGTGCCGGCCTATTGCACGAACTAGAAATCCACGTCGTACCAATTCTTCTTGGGGGCGGTACACGCCTGCTCGATAACTTAGAGCCTGGAAAACTCAAGAAAGTCAGGGTCATAGATCATCCCCTTGTGACCCATCTCAAATTCCAGCTCAAAAAATAAAGCCCGAGTGGCCTACTCCGATTAGGTTGCGACCTCAAAAAAAAATTAATTCATAGCTATCTCTTTTTGAACAGTCTGCCAAATCATTGAATCATTTTTCGTAAACATACGCCAATACCACCATTCCCCGCCCCATAAATCAATCGGGCTTAAACTTGTTGAGCTTGCTAGGCGTATGTTTTTGCGTATCTGAGACACGTCCATTGACTTATCCTGTTCTGCCCTACCCATTTCCCATATGGCACGCGGGCCCCAGGGCTCCAGCTGAAGCTCATGGATGAAACTGCGCTTTCGCCAGATAACCTTAACCAACCCGGCTCTCAGCTTATCCAGCCACGGCTTATGAAAAGACAATGTATATTTGTTTTTGCGGTTATTGAACATTACCTGGTAAAAACTAAATCCTACGATGTCCGGAATCGGCCTTCTGAGAGGTATACCCCAAGAGGTACTAGTAGTCATGATGATTTTCTTGTTTGGATCAAGCTGTTTGACCAGCTTAAACTCACTGCGCAGCCTCTTGCGATCAACATCCGAGTTTTTGCCGAAGGACTTTAGAAGCGCTTCGTTCTCCAGCTGGTAGTTTTCAAGCGCCGGATTATCCTTATAGCGCCGGGCTATGGCCTCTATATATTTATAAATTGCTTGGCCGCGCTGTTGCTGCTCAAGCTTGAGCGCCCAGGCGGGCCAATGGTTTTCCGGCCACCGCGGCTGGCGGACGCCCAGACACAAGCTGATCTTGCCTCCGACTTTATTTATAATCGCAATTTGCTCATCCAAGCTTTTGAAATCTAGTTTTCCCTTTTCATTTTCATGTTCGTCCCAGTAACTCATCAACCGGAACCGACGAAACCCGATATCAATAAGCCACTTCAATACATCATCAGGGCTCAGGCTGAAGTTCCGGCATTGTTTTATAGAGAAACTGACTCCCCATTTATTTCGATCAAATTCAGTCATAAACTAATTATAAGGGTAGGAAAGGCCTCTTCGAAGAATTATTTGACTTCTAAATTCTTCTTGTAGCTTGTGCTTGCAAATATCATATATTTATGTTATTATAGCTAGGTTTATGAGCATAGAGAGTTTTAGGCCTATTGAGGTCCCTGTTGAGTACAAAGAAGTTGATTTGCAAGACTTTAATGACACTCGAATTAAGATGGACGGTGAATTTGATATACCACGCCACCTTAAGGACGCTTTTTATATGCAATTAGGTTCTGATGTACTCGAAATAACTAGGCTTCTACAGGGAGAGTCGGGGATGCAAA
>DASUOG010000007.1:0-24180 GCA_036276755.1 Saccharimonadales bacterium (SeqCode)
GCCACTTATAAATCCTTTACTTGTGCTTCCAGGTCTTTGCCGAAATATTTTTCATTCTCAGAATAATCGACCGGTAGATCAATAAGATGCACGCCTTTGGAGTTTATGCAGCTTTCAAGCACCTTTTCAAAATCAGCGGCCGATTCCACCCGGTGTCCGCTGGCACCGAAGCTTTCGGCCAGCTTGATGAAATCCGGGTTTGAGAAGTTCAACCCGTAATCCGCCAGGCGCATCTCGTCCTGTTTCCATTTGATCATGCCGTAGCCGTTATCCCGGACGATGATGATGGTTAGATCGAGCTTTAATCTTATGGCGGTTTCCAGATCCGCGATATTCATCAAAAACCCGCCGTCGCCGGCTACCATCACGACTTTCTTATCCGGCAGGAGCATCTTTGCCGCCATGGCCGATCCCAGACCGGCGCCCATGGTCGCCAAAGCGTTGTCGAGTAGTACGGTGTTTTGTTCATAAGCCGGATAATTGCGGGCTATCCAAAGTTTATACATGCCGTTGTCCAGCGACAGGATGGCGTCCTTGGGCAGAATGCTGCGCAACGAAGCTACGAATCTCTGCGGCTTGATAGGCAAGTCGTTATTATCCAGCTCGCCACCCATGTTTATGGCTAAAGCTTTTTTTGCCTTATAAAACTTATCAAAGTCCCAATCTTGGGTCTTGATGTTCTCGGTCAAAGCCCAAAGCGCATAGCTTATATCACCGATTACTTCCAAATCCGGAGTATATATATCATCGATTTCCGCCGCGGAAAAATCCACATGGACTATCTGGTGGGTATTAGTGTCCAGCACCGGCGGTTTTTCGACTATGTCATGCCCGACCATCAGCACCAGATCCGAATATTTCAAAGCCGCATGGACGAAATCATTGTCGCTTAACGCCGCTGTGCCGATATAGCGCGGATCGCTTTCGTCTATCACGCCCTTACCCATCTGGGTGCAGATGAACGGGATGTCGGTCTTATTGATAAAGTTCGTCAATTGTTTCCTGACCAGTTTGCGGTTAGCGCCGGAGCCGATCATGATTATCGGCGATTTGGCTTTTTCGACCGCTTCGACCAATGCCTTGATAGATTTTTCATCCGGTATCGGCCGCCTGAGTTTTTGCCAGGGTATCGGTTTGCTATCGCTTTCTTCTTCGGCGATGTCTTCGGGGAATTCAAGATGTGTAGCGCCCGGTCGCTCCTGCTCGGCGACGCGCACTGCATGATAAACCGAGTTGGCGACCCGGTCCGCACTGACTATCGTGTCGCTGAACTTGGTAATCGGTTTCATCATACCTACCACGTCAATTATCTGGAACTTACCCTGCTTGCTGCGCTTTATCGGCTTCTGGCCGGTTATAACTAGAAGCGGCATCGCGCCGAGCTGGGCATAAGCTACGCCGGTTACCAGATTGGTTGCGCCGGGTCCAAGCGTAGAAAGAGCTACGCCGACATGGCCCGTCAAGCGCCCTACGGTCGCCGCCATGAACACGGCAGTCTGCTCATCGCGCGTGGTGATCATCTCGATAGATGATTTACGGATGGCTTCTACCAAGGCCAGATTTTCTTCTCCGGGCAGACCGAACACGTATTTTACGTTTGATGCTTCCAGACTGCTGACAAATAGTTCAGCCGCTTTCATTAACTACCAAGTCTCCTTGCAACTTCAGTCCAGTTTACCACTTTCCACCAGGCATCTATATATTCCGGTCGGCGATTCTGGTATTTCAGGTAGTATGCATGTTCCCATACATCCAGGCCGAGAATCGGTTTTGCGCCGTCGCTCAAGGGGCAATCCTGGTTAGCCGTCGAGGTAATCTCCAGTTTGCCATCTTTATCAACCAGCCAGGCCCAGCCGGAACCGAACCTGCCGGTAGCTGCTTCGGCGAACTTTTCTTTGAAATTATCAAAACCTCCAAAGGCCGTCTCGATAGCTTTGGCGATATCGCCTTCCGGTTTGCCGGATTGATCGGGCCCCATTATCTGCCAGAACATCGTGTGGTTATAATGTCCGCCGCCGTTGTTGCGCACGGCTGTACGTATCTCTTCGGGAACATCATTAAGGCGTCGCATTAATTCTTCAATTGATTTTGGAGCATGCTGTTCATGCCCTTTGATCGCGGTATTTAACTTATCTATATATGTCTGATGATGCTTGGTGTGATGAATGCGCATCGTCTGCTCGTCGATATACGGCTCTAGCGCGTTATATTCATAAGGCAAATCCGGTAATTCAAACATAATAAACCCTCCTTAATTAAGATACCTATATTATAACCTCTTAGCCCAAGCCCGCTATTAACTTTTTAATATATCTGCTCGATTTCGGCTTTACATCGTGCATCTCGGTTACGTAATGAAGCTTCAGCTTAGGATTGATTTCAGCCAACTTCTTGGCTCTTACCTTGGACACCAAAAAGTCGAACCGTCCGTAAATTATCTCGGTGGGAGCGGTCATGGTTCTAAGTTCATGCAGGGTTTCTTGGGCCAGTATGGTGTTACTCAACGAATTCGCTATCGGCAGCCAGTATTCATCATCGGTCTTAAACCCGGTTAATTTATCGGTGAACTTATTTAAGAATCTGACGAATAGCGCAAGGGTGGATGGCTTGGTAGCTAGGTATTTATAAAATTTTTTGTGCAACGATCGCTTTTCCGCCGGGTTCAGAAGCAAAGGTGGTTTATAGAGAATCAACCTGCGCGCGCGTTTAGGCCAGCGGTGGGCGATATGCGTGGCGATGATACAGCCCATCGAATGTCCGATGAAGATAAACTGCTCGTTCCTCGATGTTTCCTTGGCCAGACTGTGCATTATCATACGCGCGTGATTACGGGTAGTGTATTCCAGATGCTTCGGTTTTGGCGAAATGCCGAACCCGAGCAAATCGAAACTCCTGACCCGGTATTTTTCCGGCTCTAGGATGTTAATAAGCGGCTTCCAGATCTCCGAACGCGAGGCCAGGCCGTGGATCAGCACTATATTCACCGGCCCGCTGCCTTGGTCCACGACCTTCTTAAGCCGATAAGGCCGCTTGAGTAATCTATGCCATACGATATCCCGCATACTATTAATTATAAAGGTGATAAAATTAAATGACTATGAAGACTACCGTAAGGGCGGCCAAAAAAATAATCATTTTTATAGCCGGCGTAATCGTAATCCTGTGTGGTATCGTACTGCTTGTCATACCCGGTCCCGGACTGCTGGTAATGTTTGTCGGACTTTTGATCTTATCGCTGGAATTCGAGTGGGCCAAGAAGTGGCGTGATGAAGCCAAAAAACGCCTGCGTGAGATGAACGACAAAGTCCGTCAGCAAAGACAGAAAAAAGACTCAGCCAAGGATATTGACCGACCGCGCAACGATAAGCGCCAGCGTAAAAACTGATATCATCGCCTGCAGTCCCATCAACGTTTTTGCCTGCAAGCTCAGGGGCCTGGTGTCCGATGCCGCGAAATTTATAGCGTTAGTCGAAGAAAGATAAAGATAATCGGCGAAGGTCGGTTGCCAGTCGGGGAAGTCTCGGGGCAGATCCTGCTGGGTGAACTGAAAGTCCTTGTCGTTCTTCGACCACTGCCGTCCGGACAGGCCGGGGCTGTCTATTTCCCAGTACCAGAGCGCAAAAACTATGATATTGGTCAAAAATATCGCTAGCGCCGAGAGCAGAAGCTGGAATCCCGTTATCGATATCGAGCCTAAAATCAAAGAGCGGCCGACTAAGATGAACGAGCTGATATTCGCTATCGAAATCAAACCCAGAAACAAAATCGTAGCGTTGCGGTGCAGGTAATTTTTGGTTTCATGCCGTTTCGTGGACGTAAAGGCCAGGACCAAAGCCAGGCATATCTCAGCTCCGACGATCAGATAATACGGCCCGAGCGCCAGATCGCGGCTGATCGAATGGACGGCGATCTGCAGCAATATGGCGATAGCCAAGACGCTCTGTGCGAGCCATAACTCGGTCTTGCGTATAGGATGGATTTTCATTGGTTTATTCGCTTATTTTCGAGTCGGCGGCCAGTTTTCTTTTAGCCAGGATAACTGCGGCCGATACGCCAGCCAGATAAGTCAGGCCCATGATGCATCCTTGCAAGATATGCGCGCCGGTGTTCCATATCAGATAAGTGCCGCTGCCAAGCGTCAGAGTTATCAGACCGTAGGTAGCATTGATTCGCGTTTGCGTGGGGTGAAAGAACAGAAATGTCGCATAGCCGATACTGAAAAGCGCGATTGCTATATGAATGATAAGTACCATCGGAAAAATTATATCACGCTTAACGCAGCAGTGAATCTAAGCTGAGCGCCGCGCTAAAGACCGTCAATACCATAAGCGAGAAGCCGAACACGCTGCGTGCCCAGATTGCATCGTCTGTGGCCTCGAAGCCGCGGAACATTATTTGCAGCCACCTAAGGCTAACGAAGATTATCGCGATCAAATATATGTATCCTGCGAATCCGTAAGCTGCGAACAAGGTGGCGATCACGCCAAAAGCCAGCATATAGGCAAGCATCTGTTTTTTGGTTTCGGATACGCCTTTCTTAAGCGGCAGTACAGGTATTTTTGCAGTTTCATATTCCTTCATTCTGAATATGGAAATAGCATAAAAATGCGGCATCTGCCAGCATACCAGCGCCAAAAACAGCAAGCTTGCGGCCATATCGATTTCGTTCGTTACCGCGGTGTAACCGGCCACCGGCGGCAGGGCACCGGGTATCGTGCCGACCAACGTGCCGTGTTCCGAGCGGCGCTTGACATAGCCGTAGACGACCACGTAAAAGAACATTGCGATCAAACCGAGCGCAACCGTCAGCAGATTGGTAAATAAAGCCAGCAGTATGAAGCCCGATAAGCCTAAAAATACCGCATAAACCATGGCGCTGCGCACGCTCACCTGACCGGCTGCCAGCGCCCGTTTTTTTGTCCGTTTCATCAGTTTATCGATGCGTCGGTCGATGTAGTTGTTGAACACGCACGCGGAGGCTATTAGCAAGGATATACCGCCGAGGGCGGCTAAAAGCCGGCCAAAATCAATATTGCCCATCGAGCCTAGGAAAAACCCGGCCGCCGCGGTCATCAGATTGCCGCGGATGATACCCGGTTTAGTCAGTTCATAATAAGTCTTAAGCATCTAAATCTACTGCTTTATGCCTTCGTCTTCAAGCAGATATTCCGCCGCTTCGGAGGGTGATAGTGCTTCATGGTGATAATCCAGGTTGACCATTATCCAAAGCGAGCCGAATACTACGATTACGACCACCAGTATGGCGAAGAAAAACATGGTCAGGTTCCAGCGCGGTTTTGACTCCCGGCCCAGGTGCAGGAAGAATACCAACTGCACGATAAACTGGATTACCGCCAGTATGCCCACGAGTATCAGCAGGGTCATGGCCGAGAACTTTTCCTTGACCACGACGTAGTACGCCGCCAGCGTCAGCGCCACAGACAGCACCAGACCTGTTATATATGCATAAATTCCTCTCATAACTGCAGATTCCCGATTAAGAACACTATGCTAAAGATGAATATCCACACAACGTCCAAAAAGTGCCAGAACACGGCCAGCATGGTCAGCTTCTTCAGGCTGGATTTCACAAAGCCGCGTTTATATAGTTGGCTCATCAGCACAATCATCCAGATCAATCCGGCAGTGATATGCGCACCGTGCGTACCGACTAAGGTAAAGAAGGCCGATAAGAACCCGCTCCGCTGCCAGCTATTACCCTCATTATATAGATGGGAGAATTCATTCAACTCCATGGTCAAAAAGGCCAGTCCCAAAAGGAACGTCACACCGAACCATAGCAATACTTGATTTTTGTTCTTGCGCCGCGCGGCTAACAGCCCCAATCCGCAGGTGAAGCTGCTGGTAAGCAGGATCAGCGTTTCAGCCAGGACGTAGGGCATATCAAACAACTCGGCGCCGTCCGGTCCGCCGGCTGTGTTATTACGCAATACCGCGTATGTCGCGAATAGACTGGCGAACAGTACGCAGTCGGTCATTATGTAGGTCCAAAAACCAAGTAGTGGCTTGGAGTCATCGTGGCTAGCTTGGGACACTGCCTGGCTCATGCCGGCTGTTCCTTTCTGGCTTCTTCGATTTTGCGGATTTGTGCGGCCGGGACGGTGTATTCGCTCTCATCGAGCGACAGCCGTTTTATCAGTACGAAAAGTATGCCTAGGAAACTCAAACCCGCCAACCACCAGATGTGCCAGATCAGCGCGAAGCCAAGTCCCAGGCTCAACATGCCGATTATCAGACCTGCGGACGTATTATTCGGTAGTCGGATGCTGTGGTATTCGCCTTTCTCCGGCTCGGCTTTCTTGGCCTTCTTCATTTCCCAGAAGGCATCGCGGCTGTGGGCTTCCGGAATGCGCGCGAAGTTATAGAATGGTGCCGGGGAAGAAGTCGCCCACTCCAGTGTTCGGCCGTTCCACGGATCGCCGGTTACGTCGCGGTTTTCATTCCGCTTGATGATGCTATAGACCAGCTGGAGTATCTGGAATGTTATTCCGGCGAAGATTATCGCCGCGCCGATGGCCGCTACGATGAACAGCCCCTGCCAGCCAAGCGAAGCGTCATAATGGTCCAGTCGTCGGGTGGCGCCCATCATACCCAGTGCATAAAGCGGCAGGAAGGCCAGCAAGAAGCCGCTTAGCCAGCACCAGAAGGCATATTTGCCTAAACGTTCATTGAGCTTGAAGCCGAAAATTTTCGGGAACCAATAGGTAAGACCGGCGAAGAAGCCGAACACTACACCGCCGATTATCATTGTGTGGAAATGCGCGACCAAGAACAAACTGTTGTGCACCTGGAAGTCTATCGGCGGTACCGCCATCAGCACGCCGGCCACGCCGCCGATGGTGAAAGTTACGACGAAGCCTAAGAACCACAGCATCGGCGTCGCCAAGGTTATCCGGCCTTGGTACATCGTCATCAGCCAATTGAATATCTTCACGCCCGTCGGCACTGCGATGATCATCGTCATGATGCCGAAGAACGCGTTGACGTTAGCCCCGGCTCCCATGGTAAAGAAGTGATGCAGCCAGACGGTGAAGGACAGGAATGTTATCGCCGCCAACGCTATGACCATCGAGGTATAGCCGAACAATCTTTTGCGCGAGAAAGTAGCCACTACTTCGGAGAATATGCCGAATGCCGGGAGGATTAGGATATAAACTTCCGGGTGGCCCCACGCCCAGATCAGGTTCACATACATCATCGGGTTGCCGCCGAAATCGGACGTAAAGAAGTGCATGCCTAGCAGTCTATCCAGCGACAGCATACCTAAGGTCGCGGTCAGTATGGGGAAGGCGAAGACCACCAGTACCATCGCGTTGAACACACTCCAGGCGAACATCGGCATCTTCATCATGCTCATACCCGGCGCGCGCATCTTAAGGATAGTTACCAGGAAGTTTATACCCGAGAGTAGACTGCCTACGCCGGCAATTTGCAGTGCCCAGATCCAATAATCTACGCCCACACCGGGGTTGTATTCCAGTCCGGATAGCGGCGGGTAGGCCAGCCAGCCGGCCGCTGCGAACTCACCGACTACCAAAGACAGGTTGACCAGAATCATTCCGGCGGCGAACAGCCAAAAGCTCACCGAGTTCATGAATGGGAACGCTACGTCGCGTGTGCCCAGTTGCAGCGGCAGCACCAAGTTTATAATGCCGAACATCAGCCCCATCGCCACGAAGAAAATCATTATCGTGCCATGGGCCGAGAATATCTGTTGGAAGTGATCTGCATTCAAGAACCCACCGGTATTAAGCGCCTGTTGGGCGCGCATCATCCCGGCATCGGCCGCACCGCGCAACAGCATCAGAAGCGCGACGATTATATACATCACGCCGATCTTTTTCGGATCGAGCGAGGTCAGCCATTCCTTATATAACCACTTCCATTTTTTGAAGTAAGTCAACAGCGCCACGCTCAGCAGTCCGCCCAAGCCCATCATGACCACGCCGCCCAGCACTATAGGATCGTGGTGCAGATCTTCCAGCTGCAATCTTCCGGTCAAATTTGCTAATAAATTAATCATGCTCGTGTCCAAATTGGTCGATTATCTTATTATATAAAGCCTTATCCTTGAGTACGTAATAAGCCGGTGGCTCGTTCTCGCTCGGTTCGCTTAAGCGGTTGTATTCGCTCATATCCAGATTGCGCGGTGCTACTCGGGCCGCCTCTACCCACTGGTCGAATTCCGTCTGGTCGCTGGCCCGGGCGGTAAAACGCATGCCGGCGAAGCCTTTGCCGCTGATGTTGGTCGACAACCCGCGGTAGTCGCCGATCTCATCGGCCATCAGATGCAAGCTGGTTGACATACCGTTCATCGCATACATCTGTCCGGCGAGCGATGGGATCCACAGCGCGTTCATCGGCGCATCGGCCGTTATCTGGAATCTAACCGGCTGGTTGATAGGAAATTGCACATAGTTCATGGTGGCTATGTCCTGCTCCGGATAGATGAACAGCCACTTCCACTGCAAGGCTACGGCTTGGATGGTCAACGGTTTGGCTTTGGCTTCCAGCGGCTTGAACGGGTCCAGCTCGTGCGAGCTTTTCCAGGTTACGACTGAGAGGATGGTTATCAGGATTATCGGTACGCCCCACCAGATGCCCTCGATTACTTTGTTGCTATCCCACTCCGGCCGGTACTTTTTCTTCGACTTATTGCCTTCGCGGTATTTGTAGACTATATAAAACGTCATAGTAAACACCGGCACCACCACGATGAGCGAAAGCAGGGTCGCGAATACCATGAGCTGATATTCTTTGCTCGCTATCTCGCCCTTGGGGTTTAGCAGTGGTATGTCGTTTCCGGCAAACAGCAATACAGCGGCGGTCGATATCACCAGGGAGGTCAGGATAAATATTATGAATTTGGATTTTTTGCTCATGCGCCCAAAAAGTTAGTGCTTAAGGATAGTATAACTTTTGTTTAGCTAAACATCCAAAAATGCTATTCTAGGTTGGATCATGAGAGGCCAAATCCTATCGTTTGGTGAAATCGGCCAAAAAGACGGCAGTCTGGTAGGCGGCAAAGCCTTGTCTCTTAGCAAAATGGCCAAAGCCGGTATAAATGTTCCATCCGGATTCGTTATTACCACCAATGTATATAATGCCGGGCTGAATCCTGAAATTGAACGGCAGATTCTAGAAACTTTTGATGGATTAGATACCGAACGTGTTGCCGTGCGCTCCTCTGCGGTAGCGGAAGACTCAACCTCGGCTTCCTGGGCCGGCCAGCTCGAAACTTATCTCAATATTGACAGAGCAGGTTTGATAAACGCAATTAAGAAATGCTGGGATTCTGTTAATTCTGAGCATGCGGTCGAGTACGCTAAACATAACAGGGTCAAAGACGCAGACAGGGCAGTCGCAGTTGTGATACAAAAGATGGTTGATAGCGACGTATCAGGCGTGATGTTCACTGCTAACCCGGTAACCAATAATTTGGATGAAATCGTTATCGAAGCTATTTATGGGCTGGGGGAGTTGATAGTCCAAGGGTCTGTAACACCGGAAAATTATGTAATAAACAAAATTACCAAAAAAATAATAAGCAACAGCCAAAATCAGCAGAAGAGAATGCTTATTTACAAGGATGGCAAGAACACAGAGCTAAGCGTACCGGCAGACAAACTAGAACAACCGGTTTTAAACAACAAAGATATCAGTGATTTAGTCGTTGCCGCCGAGAAGATCGAAAAATATTATCAACTGCCCCAGGACATCGAATGGGCTATTGAGGACGGCAAACTCTATATAACCCAAGCCCGTCCGATCACTACCCTCGACTCAGGTTCGACTGGCATAAACTTAGAACAGGAATTTCTAAATCAAAACGGCGGCGATAAGGTCATGCGTTTCGAGGGCGACTTCATGCCTTTCCAGTTAACCATTGAGTGGTGGCACTATATTGGTCCGGGGTATGAAGAAAAAAGCATAAAGCCCGTGTTATCTTTCTTCACGCCGAAAAGAACTACGGCCTTCCTGAGTCATGATAAATACAACGGCGCTTCTAAAGAGACCTTTTTCGACCTTGTAAATGGCCGATTGTCTTTACAAAGGTTCAAAGACGAGTACGAAAAATTCTCCTCCCGCTTATCGGAGCGATATGATGATTATTTTCTAAGGAAGCTCAAGCCCAACACGGAACAGGACAGTTATGAGCTATTTCTGAAAGTCTATGATGACTTCCATGGTCTGATTATCTGGACACTCTTCTATGAGCAGTTAGACGAAGCCTCGGTATCCGAAGTCCTGGCTGGTAGGGACATAGATTTAAAGAAAGTCTGGGAGATAGTTAAACTTCCGGTATTTTCTTCTTTTGACACACGTAGAAAGGAATATATGCTTTCAGCTCTCAACGGCAAAACTACTGCGGATTATTTGAGATTCGCTTTCTCGGACTATACCTTTTTTGCGGATGAGAAATTTGTCAAAAATGAACTGGCTAAGTATGACGTGCATCAGCTGGAGTCTGAAATCAAACAGGCAAAGGAAACGACCGATGCGGCAAAGCATAAGTTTGACAAATTCCTGGATTATTCAGATGAATTTACCAAAACCGTGGTCGAGGTTCTCGGATGGGTGCTGTTCTGCCGCGATGAACGCAAGGATATGATTAACAAAACCGAACTTTTGTTATTCCACATAGCTGACCAACTTTTTGATTTTTGGAAGATTGATAAGAGATTTCTTCCTTATACCGGCATATCCGACGTGTTGGAAGGCAGGGACTATATGATGTCTATAAAGTCCGATCTACCGAAAAGGCCGAATGGGTACTGTGTGCTTTACGAAACAGACGGAACTACGCTTTTCGGTTACGACAGATTAGAAGAACAAATCACTAATCTGGACGATTTTATACTCAGTCAGCACAAGATTAAGGACGGGCGTACCATACTAGGAGAAATCGGCAGCATAGGTCAGGCTAGCGGAAGAGTAAGGGTAATACGTAAGAATACCGAGTTTGACAGTTTCGAACCCGGTGAAGTATTGGTAACCGGCATGACCCGCCCGGAATTCGTTCCGCTGATGCAAAAGGCTGCTGCTATAATTACCGACGAAGGCGGCATCACGAGCCACGCCGCCATAGTTTCTCGCGAACTAAACAAACCGTGTATCATCGGGACTCGTATTGCTACTCAGGTTCTAAAAACTGGCGATAAAGTAGAAGTCGATGCTAATAATGGAGTAGTAAGAATATTATGAAAGACTTAAGCCCTCTACCAAAAATGCCGGCAGGTGTTAAGTATGCCTTAACAGTTCCGCAGTCGGTGCTATTTGCCGATTTAAGCCTACAAGGTAATAAACGAAAATATTTTATTGAAGCTATGGGCATAGATTACGAGCCTGGATATATAGCTATAGATAATGGAGCGATGAGTTGGAATTATGATAACGACACGGATTTTAACAGAGCTATTTTAAGGGATAGTTCGGTCACAGATGCCATAGAACATTTCGTTGAGACTATGGAGAAAACTGGCAAGAAACTTGATCATATCTCACAAACCATAGACGGAACTGATTTAATTGATAAACTGCAGAATTATTGGCAGGTTTATAAAGAACATATGACTTCGCTGTTCACATTCTGGAATGTTGAAAAGCTACTTTCAGATACCCTCACATCTGAGTTGAAACAAGCAGACAGAGAAGATGAAATTAAAAGTGGTCTTGTACGATTCCTGAAGCCAGATAAGCCAAACTATTTTGTGCTAGAACGTCAGAAGCTGAAAGAAATTGCCAAGGAATTTAATATTACACCAGATTCTACGCTTGAAAGCCTTCCCCGGGATTTAGTTAAAGTCTTGGATAAACACCGGGATGAATATGGTTTTCTGCTAGCACCATTTAATCTTGGAGAACCACCCTCTGTTGAATCCGTACTGGATAGAGTAAAAGAATCCAGCGAGCAAGGTGGTCTAGAAGAATCAAATTACGATAAGGATTCTTTTTCTGATCTCCCGGACGGTTTGCGTCAATTGGCCAAGCTGGCTCAAAGGTTTACGTATTTGAAGACTCAAAGATTGGACATGTTCGCTCTTGCGGATGCCAGAGCCAGACCATTATACGAGCAGGTGGCAAAAACTTTGTCTATCAATCTAGATCAACTCTTCACTATGACAAGTGAAGAGATATTACTTTCCCTTAAAAATAATAGTAAGTCCATTGTGGGCTTGCCTGCAATCAAGAACCGTCAGAATGCATATTGTTTGGCGCTCATAGACGGAAAGATTGGATTCTACCAACCATCCCAATCCAAAGTTATTACAGAAGAAAAGGTTAGTGAGGTTATAAAGGGCGTGGTCGCCTCTATCGGGATCGTAAAAGGCAACGTTCGTATAGTTATTGATTTGAAAGATGCTAAAGCCGTAGAAAAAGGTGAGGTTATAGTAACCACTATGACCCGGCCAGAAATGGGAATAGCCTTAGACCGCGCCGCGGCCTTCGTGACAGACGAAGGTGGTCTGCTCTGCCATGCGGCAATTATTTCCAGAGAAATGAAAAAGCCATGCATCATAGCAACTGGCAACGCCACTAAAGTATTAAAAACAGGCGACTACGTAGAGGTAGACGCAGACAATGGAATAGTAAAAATTTTATAAAACGTTTAAGTTACATTAATTATTTACACTGAATTAGGCTTAGGTTTCTTCTTGAGGATAGTCATGGAAGGTGAATTAGCCATGGATTCTTTCTGTTTGGTTTGACAGGCTGGGCGATCGGTGGTTTATTTAGATGAATAAATTAGGAATCTGTTTTGAGAAGAAGAATCGGAGAAACCTTGGCTGTTCTTACGGCCTCCGCCGTATTAGCAGCAGGGTGTGCAAATAGCGAGTCCAATCAGAATAAGGATGAAGCTGACACCGGCTCCAAACCGGCCTTGACGCCAAAAGTAGGTAAACGCGCGCTCGATGGCTGTAATCTTAGCGGAGCTAGAGAGGAGATTCAAAGACGTATTTTGGATGGAACTTCTTTTACCGCGCCTACCTTTGTTGACGAACGTAAGCGATGGGCTTGGACCTTCGTCAAGGAAGACAACAAGATAATACTTAATCCATTGGTTTTAAAATGTGGCAAAGATATTGCGGCTTATGCGGGAGTTGTCCATCCGGAGCGAATGCTTAAGAACGAAAATTTCGACCCTGTCCGTATAATCAGATCGGACAGTAATGACGCTGTACTTTTTTCGAACGTTGTTGAAGGAGATGTAATACCCGCACCGACGGAATTAAGAATGAAACCGAAGCTGCTGGATAGAGCAGACGGCTATGATGTCGTAGCACACTTTACTAGTGCCGATGGAACGTCTTATGGTTCTATGCCTGATTTTAAAGAAGGTGATTTATTTTTACCTCTACCCCCACCGCCACCCGGCGACCCTAATTTAGAAGCTGCTAAGAGCGCTTAAAAATATTAATTTACAATGAATTCGCCGGCTGTTTCTTCCTGGAGGTGGTCGTGGAAGACAAATTCACCGGGTTCGTTTAGTACTACGCTGAAGCTTTGACTCTCACGCAGGATTTTTTCAACCGTGCCGTTATAGGCAATGTGCTGGTCATGCACACCGAAGGCGATGCGGCGTAGTTTGTCATCCTTGTTGGTGATGGTCAGCTGGTCGCATAATTTTGCATTGGTAACTTCCGGCTGCATCTTGTTATCTTTTGCTTCGACAAAATGTTCCTGCCCGACATGCGGGCACTCAACACCGGTTTTCTCGCGACTACTCCCTAGGTAATTGCCAGCAACTTGAGTGGTAAGATAAACCACTCCGACAACCAGTAATAACCCAAAAACGATTCCCAAACTTTTCTTCACTCTACCCATAATGCCACCAAAAACCTTTTCTATAAAATTATTAAACCTAGACAATATATAGTTTTTGTGTTATTATTTTTGCCCTATGACAGAGGCGGATTTAAATATGACTGAAGTGCGTATTCGGCTACCCCAAGAACGCGCTCTTGCCCTTTATACACAAGCAACCTGCGATGGCAAAATAACTGACGTGGCACTGGGCGAAAATGTCGAGGTGTCTATGGTACCTGTCGAGGGTGAGCAAGAACCTCTGGCCGTGCCTAGCTTTACCGAAACCTTCGATACTGATGAGGGACCTGTGGAGGTGGTTTCTCGGGATTGTTTCCAAAAGTTTGCAGACTACCTGCAACAGACCCAAGGAGGCCAGGAGATTTCAACCACAAGACGTGTAGCTACAAGAGCCTACAATACTTTAATGCGTGGATTGGACGCACATGAATTTAAGGGAAAGTATGTCCCTTGGGGATATCCCGAGGATAGCAAGTACGTATTACCCTTGGGTATCAAGGCGGATGAGCTTGCGGGCATCGTAGATAAGCTAAAAAACGGCTCTCTGGAAGTTGATAATCTTGGCAAGGGGTCCAAAGCTTTTATCTATAAGTTTGCTGAAGCTTTTCAGGCAAGCAGGGAAGCCCAAGTCGAAGCCGTAGAAGCCCAGCTTGTAGGTCTGGGCAGCTCTGCTTTGGCTACCCAGCGCCACGAGCTTGAGTTGCGCCTCGGCCAAACATCAGACTAATCAGGTAATATATAAATATGAGTGAAGTTTCGGACTACGAAAAAGATGGTTCGGTGCTTGCCTGGTTGCGCGAGCAGGAGTCCGATAGGGACATCGGTTTTGTAGCGATAGAGCATCTGACGGATGCGCCAGTAGAGGTTCGCAAACGATTTATTGATGAACTTTCAGAAGAAGAAGCCGATCCGCCAGATGATACGGAAGCTATCCAAACAGCCCGAGCCGATATAATATTCGACCTTGGCTATATTGCAGGATACTACGAACCCGCGGGCCGCAGGCAGAAAATATATAAAGCATGGCAAGAAGCTGACCCGGATGCGCGGCATCCGTTTTTCCACCAAGGTTTGCATGAGCGTGATGTCGCTGAAATCGCTAGAAATAATTAACCGACAAAATGAGGCGGCACGAGGATAACGTAGGTGAAGCAGAACTTCTCCGGTGCGAGCGTTTCCACGAAGAATCACCGGGGTTAGCCGAATATGAATTATTTTCAGGTGGCGAGAGTTCGCTTAAAGCGATGAATGCCGCGATAGCGGAAACACAAGATCACTTCGATGCTCAGTTCTTTTCTTTTGAAGCAGATGAAGTCGGCCTGGAAACTGCTGAAGCAATGATGACAGCCGCCGGGAACGGCAAGCGTGGCCGTGTTCTAATAGATAGCTTCATACTATACAACCAAGATGACAGATATTTATACCTGCCTTGGCGTGACAGGGAAACCAGGACGAGGCTATTTGATAAATTTACGGCTACTAAAAACATGATCCGTAATATGCGGGGCGAAGGTCTGGATGTAAAAGTTGGTACACCCGGATTGCCCGGTCCGGCCAGACTTGGTCGCAACCACGGTAAACTGGTTCTGGTTGACGAAGGAATTGAACCTGTACAAAGCGCCTGGCTAGGCGGAGTAAATCCGACTGAACCTAATGCGTCCTGGCATGATTTGATGGTAAAAATTACAAGCCAAACGATCGCAGGCCACCCTATACGCTCACTGCAATCTACTTTTGATCAAACATGGAAAGGTTGGACCAGTCGTGGCATTTACCTATACGCCGGTGGTCTAGTGGCAGCTGATGCTCCGGGAGTCGGAGCTATATTTCCACTAGCATTAAGGCTCATTGAAAGAGCAAATGAATCAGTAGTGCTTGAATCCCCTTACCTCCATGGCAGGCATATATGGCGTGCGCTGGCAAGGGCTGCCAGCCGCGACGTTGAAGCATCGGTAATAGTTCCGCTTAATAACCACAAAAGGTTCGGCACGCCAAACGAAAAAGTGTTAGAAAGGGCAACCAATGACGGCATAAACGTCTATCGCTATGCTGCGAACAATGGTATGACACACGCCCGGGGACTGCGGGCAGATAATTGGGCTATGGTGGGATCATATCCTTTTAATCACTTAATATCTGCCCGTTTGGCCGAACTGGCAATGGCAACACCCGACCCATTCTTCGTAGAATCACTGGATGATTTCTTTGCGAATGATATAGAAAAATCCGAACCCCATATGACAAGTTAAATTATTGGTTTTTGGATCCTACCTATCCAAAATGTGCAGTAAAGGTCCGGAGTCGAATTCATTGACTAAAAAGCTATTTTATAGTATAATTAATATATGACTTACGGCTGGGATTTTGAAAGATATATTGCTGAAGTTGAAAACGGGACTGATAATGGACTACAGGATTATCAGCAAAGAGAACTTGAATTTGTCTTAGCCACCCCAGATTTATCTGAACGGACTGTTATTGATGTTGGCGCTGGTTATGGAAGGGTACTTCCTAAAATCGCCCCTCATGCTCAAAAATATATAGCAGTTGAACGAGACGAAAATGAGCTAGTAGAATTACGCCGCCGAGCCGCTGATCAAAATAATTCTATGGTTATAGAAGGTTCGGGAAATTATTTAGCTGAATTAGTTCCAGCTCATAAGGCATTGTTGATATCGTTACAAAATACACTTGGGCCATGGGTTGGTAACAGGGAAGAAGCAATTGCTCAATTGGCGGAGGTATCTCAAATTGGAAAAGGAGATGTTATAGTTTCCCTTTTCTGTGCAGAAGCACTGACCGAGTGGGGTTTGCCCATGTATGCCAGCACATCTGGTCTATTGGGTAATTATGATGCAGATGCATCAGATATCGGCAAAGGTATATTCCGTACTGATATGGGTTATGAGAGCCGCTGGTTTTTTGAAACGGAGCGTGAGGACATCAAATCGCAATTAGGCGGTTCAGTAGTGCGGCAATTAACAGACCCAAAGTTTGAAATATTTCAAGTGAGTCATAACCCTAGCGCCTAGATTTAGAAATGTTCGCGCAGATGTTAGTCGTTCCTGTTTTCTGCTATAAACGAGCTGTAATCTAACTTACAGACATCTCTTAAGCCAACATTTACACTGCCTAGGTTAACCAAGGAGAACAGTATGTCAGAGGAAAAAGACGTGCAGAATAACAAAGGCGGTGTGCTGGGAGTGATTATCGTAGTAATCATCTTAGCTATAGTAGGCTTTTTCGTAGTGAGGGCAATAAGTGATAATGACGGTGTGAATATAGACACTAATAACGACTCAAGCCAAAACGAAGGCCAACCGGGTACTCCCGGAACGGAGGGCACGGATGGAGTTGACGGTACCGATGCTCAGCCTGGAACGGACAGCCAGCCTAATACTACGGAGCAGCAACCGGAAACAGAAGCCCCTACCAATCAGAATGAGACTAACACCCAGCAGCCCTAAGAAGAATTTATAGCCATAAAGGCTGGAGTTAAAAATGTTCGCGGAGGTGCGACATTGAGAATTGCCAGTCGGCGTCGGTCTTTTTCTTGGGATTGAATATATTTTTGGGATCGAACAGTTTTTTGACTTCTTTAAAATAGCCCATGATTTCCTCTGAATATTGCTGGCTCAGCCATGGGCCGCGACTCATACCGTCGTTATGCTCGCCGCTCATTGAGCCGCCGTAGCTTAGCACCAGATCGTTGACTTCGCGCATGCACGGCTCGAGCTTTTTCTTTTCGCTCGCCAGCTCAAACTCCATCAGCGGGATTACGTGGAAATTGCCGTCGCCCATATGGCCGGCGATGGTCGCGAGCAGTTTGTATTTATTGACCGTCTCGCGGAGTTTGGGCAAAAATTCGGTAAGGTGTTCTGGCGGCACTACCAGATCATCGATGAACGGCGCGGTGTGTTTGTCCTTGACCTTGTTGCGAAGCAAATTAAAGCTCTCGCGGCGCATTATCCAGAATTTACGGGCCTTGTCCTCGGTCTCGTCCTCTTCGAACGCGGCTACTTTGTTATAAGAATTAAGTTCTTCGTGCAGTTGGTGGATCTTGCGCTTGATGGCTTCCGGCGAATTGTCGTTGAACTCGACCAAAAGCACCATCTTGGGGATGCCGCGCATCAGCTTGAGCGCGTCGGGTATCAGCTGGAAACCGAGTTTAGCTAGGCCCCACCAGCCCAAAGTCTTGTGGAAATAAAAGAAGAGTTTGAAGCTTAGCATCAGGGTGTAGTTGTCGAATCCCTCGAAGGTAGCCGGTTTTTTCTTGAGCACCTTTTGAATAATCTCGCCTAGCTTGTTCATGTCGCGCAAAAATATGACCAGAGTGCCGGAATGCGCAGGTTTCTTGACCAACTTGAACTTGATGTCGGTAACGATACCGAGCGTACCCTGCGAACCGACGATCAGCTGAGTCAGGTCGAACCGGCCTTTTGCCCGGTCCCAGACGTTCCACAGGTGGTAACCGGTCGAATCTTTGCTGACCTTGGGCTTGGCGGCTCTGATGGCCTCGTAATTCTCATCGACTATCTTAAATACGCCGCGATACAGCTTGCCCTCGAAATCCTTTTGGGCTAGTTTCTCGTCCAGCTCCTGTTTATTCAGCGGCTTGACGGTGTATTCGCGGCCGTCGGAAAAGACGACTTTGAGTTCAGTAATGAATTTTTCGGTCTTGCCGAATTGCAGCGACCGCTCGCCGCCGGCGTTGTTGGCTACCATGCCGCCGACACTGCAGAGTCCACGACTGGCGGGATAGCTTGGCATCAAGGCGTCATGCTTGAGGGTTTCGGCCTCGAAGTCGCGGTAAAACACTCCCGGCTGGACGCGAGCTGAAGTAGCGCTGACTTCGCCGATTTGGTTAAAATGCTTGGTCATGTCCAGGATTATCGACTGGTTGATGGCGCCGCCGGACATGCAGGTGCCGGCGCTGCGCGGGGTTATTGATAAACTGCTGTTCTTGGCTTTGTTTTCGCCAACGTATTTGACGATTTTTTGGATATCTTCGCTGTTTTTTGGAAAGGCGACCAGTTCCGGGCGGAGCTCGAACATGCTGGCGTCGTGACTGTAATAATCTTTGGCTTTGGCAGAATCGTCGACTTCGCCGTCTATCAGTTTTTGCAGATCCTTAACGAACTTGGCCATATGAGCTACAGTTTATCATAACCTTAAGCGGCCAAGGCGCCGCCGGCGTTTACACGGCCCCTTATTTTGCTACACTTAAGGAGAGTTACAATGACTGCAAAAAAACACAAAGCATTGATAGTCGGCGGCGGGTTCGCCGGTATAAAGACGGCGCTGGAACTGTCAAAAGACTCCAGATTTGACATCACGCTTATCAGCGAGGAGAAGAATTTCCGGTATTATCCGACGCTTTATCATACGGCCACCGGTGGTAGTAAAGAAATATCAGACATCCCCTTGAGTGAGATCTTTGCCGACGACCCGACGGTCAGCGTAATGCACGACAAGGTCAAAGCGATAGACAAGAAGGAAAAGTACGTGACCACGGAGCAAAACAAGCGGTACGACTATGACGTGGTGGTACTGGCGCTGGGCATGGTTACGAACTTTTTCGGCATACCGGGCTTGGATAAATTCGCCTACGGCATAAAGTCCGTTGAGGACGCCGAAAAGCTGAAACGGCATCTGCATAAGCATATCGTCAGGAACAAGCATCCGGACCTGAACTACGTAGTGGTCGGCGGCGGCCCGACGGGCGTGGAATTAGCCGGCGTTTTGGGGGATTACATCAGACTTATCTGCAAGAAACACGGGGTTAAAAAACGCAGCATACATATCGATCTGGTGGAGGCAGCCGACCGCATACTGCCACGCAGTCCTAAGGGGGTATCCAAAAAAGTACATCGCCAACTGCGCAAAAAAGGCGTCAAAATTTACCTTAATTCAGCGGTCAAGTCGCAAAACAGCGAAGAACTGATGGTCAATGACAAGCCGGTGCGCAGCCATACCGTCATCTGGACGGCCGGCATGGCTAACAGCCCGTTCTTTACCGACAACGGCTTCCAGCTGGCGACGAACCATAAGGTCCGGGTCGACCAGTTCCTGCAGGCCGAACCGGGTGTTTACGTCATCGGCGACAATGCCGACACGGCCTATTCCGGCATGGCTCAGACAGCGCTTTATGACGGAGTATATATCGCCCATAACCTGATCCGCCTAGCGGATAACGAACCGCCTCTGCCGTATGAGGCGAAGAAGCCGGTGTATGTGATACCGGCCGGCCCGCACTGGGCGGCGGTAGAGTGGGGGAGGTTCAATTTTTACGGCCGTTTGGGCTGGGGGCTGCGCCGCGTTGCAGACCTTTTGGCTTATCGCGATTACGAACCGTGGTTTTTGGCTACTAAGCGCTGGGCGGCGGAATACAAGGAAGAAGACCTTTGCCCGCACTGTGACGAAGAGTAGTGATGGAAGATTTGATAATATTCGCGATCGTCAATACGCTTGTTATGACTTTGAGCGGAATTGCCGGCGGTGGTGCCGGCCTGTTCACGGCGCCGTTTTTGATTTTTTTGGGTTACAACCCTTTGGCTGCGATAGCGACATCTAAAATTACGGGACTAAGCGTTTCTGTAGGGGCTGGCTTTGAATATCATCGTGAAAGAATTTTAAATTTAAAAACCCAAGCCATTTTCATGGCAGCAGGCGGTGTAGGTGCCATCATCGGAAGCTCGCTGCTTGTTAGATTCAGTTCCAACGAGGAGTTGATACAAAAAATGCTTGGTTATGTCATCCTGCTGATAGGCTTACCCTTGTTACTTTCCAGAAATCTCGGCCTAGAGACGAAAACCAGATCTGACCGTTCAAAAAGTTTCGGATTGTTTGTGTTATTCATCTTATCGATAATTGCCTCTGCCATGTCAGGGGTAGCCACGGCTTACCTGTTTGTTTTTATGTTGTTTTTCGGTATGACGGCAATTAATGCGGCGGTTGCCAAAAGGTCGATCCAGCTCGTTGCCCAAAGCATAAGTTTAATCATTTTCACTTTTGCCGGATTTATTGATTATAAACTTGGATTCATCGCAGTAGTCACATCCTTATTCGGCGGCTATATCGGCGCGAAAATAGCCATCAAGAAGGGAAATAAATTTGTTATCAATGTGTTCGCTATCTTAAGCGCTGTCTTGGCTATAAAACTTGTAATCGGTTAATTATCTTTCCAATTTGTGGATTTGATCGTGGTCCAGACCATAGTAGTGGGCTATCTCGTGCCAAAGGGTGTGTCTGACTTCCTCGGCCAGTTCGGCCAGGTTGCCCGCGGCCCGCGCAAGCGGAAGTTTGAAGATAGTTATCCTATCCGGCAAGACAAGGTTATAACCAGCGCCTCTTTTAGTCAGCGGGATGCCCTCGTATAAGCCGAATAGCGTCTCGTTGCAACGCAGTTTCAGTTTTTCTCTTTGTTCTTGCGTCGGCTCATCAGCGATGGTGATCGCCACGTTGTTCAGATACTGTTGGTATAACTCGGGTATCTTATCCAGCGCTTTATTGACCAGCTCTTCGAATTCTTTGTCGCTTGGGATGAAATCAATAGCCATTTTTCACCTTATAGTATAAAATAGTTCAGTAAATAGTATTAATTAATTTAAGTTTTTCTTTCAAAGTGGAGGAGAGGTGGCCGAGCAAGCCGGCAATGCGGTGCTGTCCGTGTTTGACAAGACGGGCATAGAAGACTTCGCGCGTGAACTTTCCGCGCTTGGTTGGCGTATATACGCGTCCGGCGGAACTGCCGAAGCGATCAAAAAATCCGGCACGGCAGTAACCGATACCGCAGAACTGAGCGGCGGCGGGTCGATCTTGGGGCATAAAGTAGTTACGCTGTCGCGCGAAATATACGCCGGGCTTCTGGCCGATGACACGCTCGAGCAGGCGGAAGAGCTGAAGAGACTGAATATTCCCCGAATTGATCTAGTCTGTGTCGACATGTATCCGCTTAAACAAGCTATTGAAGACGGAGCGTCGGAAGCCGAAGTGATAGAAAAGACCGATGTCGGTGGTCCCACCTTGCTGCACGCCGCCGCCAAGGGCCGGCGTATCGTATTGTCGCGTCCGCAGCAAAGAAGTGAAGTACTGGACTGGCTAAAGGCCGGTAAGCCTGACGAGGAAGAATTCCGCAAAAAATTAGCCGCCGTCGCCGAGTATGAGGTCACTAATTACATCCTTAAATCGGCCATTTATCTGGGAGACGGCCAGACCCTGGGCTTTATCGGCGAGCGTTTGTCAGCGCCGGATTATGGCGAAAATCCCTGGCAGGGCAATGCGGGGCTGTATATCGAGCGCGATAATGACGATCCCTTGTCCATCGGCAAATTCGAACAAATAGAAGGGATCGAACCAAGCTATAACAACTTTACCGATGTCGACAGGCTGCTCCAGACGATTACGCATGCGGCTGCGAGCTTTGCCAAGAACAACAAAAAAGTGCCAGTCCTGGCTTTAGGGGCCAAACACGGCAACCTATGCGGTGCGGCTTACGGCGATGACCCGATAAAAACCGTTCAAAAAATGCTCGATGGCGACCTGCGGGCAATATTCGGTGGCTCGGTCATCATCAATACCAACATCAGCCGGGAAGTGGCCGAAGCGGTAATGACTTACAAGATAGAAAAGGGCAAACGGATACTTGATATCGTGATGGCGCCAAGCGTTGATGAAGACGCGTTGGAATTGCTTAAACGCAAAAACGGCAAGCTGCGCGTGCTTACCAACCCGGCATTAGCCGGACTGGACGAGCAATCACTGGACGCAGCTTTGCGCTCCCGGTATGTCCGCGGCGGCCGTCTGGTGCAGGACAACTATACTTACGTTATCGACTGTTCGTCGCCGGATGTCGAGAAACATGGCGAACCGCCAACGTCTGAACAGATGAACGATATGCAGCTGGCCTGGGCCGTAGGCTCGACAAGCAACAGTAATACTATCTGCATAGTCAAGGGCGGCATGTTGATTTCCAACGGCGCAGGACAACAAGACAGGGTCACCGCGGCCGAACTGGCATTGATGCGGGCGCGTAACGCCGGACATGAAACCAAGGGAGCATCGGCATACAGCGACAGTTTCTTCCCGTTCACCGACGGACCGGAATTGCTGGCCGACGCCGGGATAAAAGCGATACTGACCACACGCGGCTCGGTCAAGGACGGGGTAGTGGTAGAAACACTCGTGAAAGCCGGCGTGTCATTCTGTACTTTTCCGGATAAACAAGCCAGAGGCTTTTACGCGCATTAGCCACAAGCCTTATGAGAGGGGAATACCTCTCATCGAGCCGGGCGCGGAATAAATCCGACGCTCGGTCTGCTCACCCCTAAAATAAAAACATAAGTATAAAAATCTGAAGTAACTTCCCTACCGGTTCCCTATTTGTACTATTGCACTAGTACGCATTATGATATATAATTACGCGTATGCAGAAAAAATACGACTCGGAGCTGCTAGAATTGTTTTGTAAAATTGATGACAAATTTACAATGTCTGAAATTTTGTCCAATCTGCTGACACCTCAGGAAAGAGAGGAGTTAGCAGTCAGACTGCAGATATTCAAAAGATTGATGGTGGGCGAAAATCAACGTAGCATCGCAAAGAACCTCGGGGTTTCCATAGCTACGGTTACCCGCGGCAGCCGCGAGCTTAAGTACGGTAAACCGGGGATTAAAAAATTATTGATAAATGATTGACTTGAGTTTTTTAAGGGACAAGCCGAAGGTAGTCAGGCTCGGACACGGAGTTGATTATCTGAAGCTCTATTATGCACTCAAATACAGTTTTGACGCTTCGTATATGTTTGAGTCGCTGGTATTACCCAAGCAACAGGACCGTTACTATACCATCGGTTTCGACCCGCTATATGTTTTTTCAGCCCGGAGTAATAAGCTGAAAATCAACGGCAAGGACGAAAAAAAAGAGATTGAAACAAAAAACCCTTACCGCGAGCTTAAAAGCCTTCTGCCGCATATCCCGGCAGTCAACCGTTACCAGGGCGGACTGATCGGCTACTTTAGCTACGAGGCGGCCAATTATTTCGAGCCGGCACTGGATCTGGAGGAGCATCCTGACTTCCCTGTTTTTGAGATGGGGTTATACGCCGATGGGATAATCTATGACAGCGAGACCGAAGAGTTGGAATATTACACGCTCCATGAAGATAGAAGCGAAACGGTCAGGAACATTATCGCCCAGCTGGACGGACTGGAACCGCCGGCCAAAATTGAATCGATAGAAAGCGGCGCATATTCGATAGAAAAGCCGGAATACCTTCAGATAATGAAACGTACATTGGGCGAGATCAGGAAGGGCAACAGCTTTCAAGTAGAG
>DASUOG010000008.1:0-8417 GCA_036276755.1 Saccharimonadales bacterium (SeqCode)
TTCAACAATGAAGGAGTCATAGTAAGCGGTGCTCGTCTGAGCGGGAAAATAGACAAGCTGCATTTTACCGACTCAGGGACGGTTAAGGTGGTGGACTTCAAAACCGGCAAACCGGCCAAGTCATGGCAAGGACGTGATGAACACGAGAAGGTAAAGCTCCATAAGTACAAACAGCAACTGATGTTTTACAAGCTATTGGTCGAAAATTCGGCAAGCTACGGCAAAAAGCTAACTGTCGCCGGCGGCGCATTGGAATTCATCGAACCCGATGAGAATGGTAATCTCGTCGATGACCTCGAGCTTATTGTCGACCCTAAAGAATTGTCACGGTTCAGCCAACTGATAGGCGCGGTGTGGTCACATATAACCTCACTGGAATTCCCTAACATAACAAAATATCCGAAAAACCTGCGCGGCATTCAAAAATTTGAACAGGATCTTCTAGAAGGTAACGTCTGATAAATTTATCTTGTCAGAAGTTTTTTGTTTGACGACATAGACCGGCAGCGTGCCGTCTGTCAATGTAGCGGCCGTCGACAATGTGTAAACCAGCATCGATAACACCGCTTTTTTCCTGTCCGCCGGATCGTTATACCGCCGGTTCGCAATTTTATAAAGTCTTGGCACGTCGACTGCGAAAACCTGCGCGACTCCGCCGGAGGCCCTGCGAACTGCTTCCTGATCTACCGTCATACCTTCCATCAGATTCAATACTATAGCGACTTCGCGATGCCCCAGCTTGCTATCAAGTTCCTTTACTACTTTTTCTTCTTCGGCTACAACTTCCATTACTTCGGTACCGCTGTGGTCTTCATTGCTTTGTTGCCGGTCATAATCTATAAAGTTACTGATCACTTCGTCTGTCGCCGGCTCATCGGTCTCGCCGAAAACTTCACCGAGCGCCAATACGTTTTCCTTTATAAATTCCCTGTATTCGTCGACGTTACCGACAATTGCCGGGGCATTGTCTATAGCCCCGCAACCGCATTTCTTGTCATTGCTGCCTTCATCGGTATGTGCGCCATAATCCAGGCCCTTGTCCCTGAATGCACGGGCGGCGGATTTATACAGAGATTTTATACCTCGTTTGGCCTTGCCCAGCCCGATCTCGGCAGCAACGCCCATGGTCAGTCCACCGCCGAAAACTTTGGCCCGGTTGTATGATTTCTTTAAGAACTCCACACCGCGCATGATTCTATTTACGGCACGGCCGTCGCCGCATCCGTCATCTGTCAGTGTGCGGCCAGCCTTATCCCGGCTGATCGGTATCAAGATAGGGCCGCTTGAAATTTCCTCTTCAACTAACCCCATGATCTCAGGTGTGAGGTCATCTTCCGGATCAGCCAAGCGCTTTTCTACTGAAATCCCACCCTTTCCGTAGCGCAGCCCTTCCGGCGCCAGCTTAATCACATTGTAATCCGTCATGGTTTTTTGTTCTCCAGCTACCCGCATAGTTTCAACCTTGTTTTCCATTTATCTTTTGGCACTACGAATACGCATGTACTGCCGCAGTACCTCTTTATCTCCAGTCGATTTATTTTCTATATTTACTCAAACAGTAAGTAAATATACTCTGGTTTTTAACGTAAATCAATAGCAAAATAATTATTCGCTGCTTAGGTAGACGGAGCGAACTTTTTCGGCTGGCTTTGGACATATTCTTCCACCAGCGGCCGCTCGCCGTCAACACTCATCACCGAACCGTCTCCCATAAATGCGTAATCGCCTCTGCCCAGAGGTATCCGGTCTTGTTCGCTTACCACGAGTTCCGGAGCCGCGCCCTCAGAGTCATCCGAATCCGGGCGCAACAGGCCTATCTGCCGCTCTCGTATACCGATAATATTTTTCATCCAAGCCAGTACCCCTGGCGTCGGTGCTTCGCTAAGAATCCTGACGTTATTTTTCCTACCGTAAATTACATAATCTTTGGGGATAGGAGTATACGGCACCCGTCTTCTGCCTTTTTTAGTATCTATATGGGTGACCGTCCTGGATTCCGCCACTCTCGATACTTGGCGAGGCCTGATACCGCCGGCATATCTTCTGTCTGATTCGAGCTGCTTTGACGGTACAACTTCATAACTAATACCGGATGAACGTATCATCGATTAACCCCCAATATTCAATATTAAGCTAAGTATTATGACATAAATAAACTATATAATCAATACTTTTAGTATTTTCTTTTCGAATGTTTTTTGATACCGGCTAGTTTTATCCTTACCGAGCTTCGATCTATCATCGCTTGGGCTTCGGCTAGCGTTACGGCGTCCTTGGCTTTTTCCTTTAGCTCCTGGGCACGTTTGTAAGCTTTTTCGGCTTCAGCCTCGCTTACCGAGCCCTCGGTGTCGACTTCATCGACCAGAACCTGTACCTGGTCGTCCAGCACTTCTATCGTGCCGCCGTAGATGGCAACGAACTTCCGATCGATATCCTTGACGCTTTTGTCCTTTCTGATAGCAACCAGACCGGGCGCCGCCACACTTAGAAGCGGAGCATGCCCCTCATAAACGGCAATTTCTCCGGCTTTGGTCGGTAGCATTACCTCATACACGTCGTCATCGAAATATACGCCGGTCAATGCTATAAGCTTCAGCCGAAACATCATTTGACCTCTTTTATCGAGCCCTTCATATAAAATGCGCTTTCCGACTTGCTGTCATGCTTGCCATCGAGAATCTCTTTAAATCCGGCAATCGTATCCTTGAGCGCCACATATTGCCCCTTGTTGCCGGTAAACTGTTCGGCAACAAAGAACGGCTGGGTCAAAAACCGCTGAATCTTACGGGCCCGATAAACCGTCTGCTTATCCTCTTCGGACAGCTCTTCCATGCCCAAAATTGCGATGATATCCTGTAGGTCCTTATAACGTTGCAGAATTCTTTGCACCTCGCGGGCGACACTGTAATGTTCCTCGCCGACGATTTCCGGATCAAGCAGGGTAGAGGAGCTGTCCAGCGGATCCACGGCCGGATAAAGCCCGAGTTCGGTCAATGCACGGCTTAACACGATGGTGCTATCAAGGTGCGCGAAAGCCGTCGCCGGGGCAGGATCGGTAAGGTCGTCGGCCGGTACGAAAATAGCCTGTACCGAGGTGATCGAGCCCTTTTTGGTAGAGGTAATCCTTTCTTGCAGGTCACCCATTTCCTGGGCAAGATTAGGCTGATAACCCACGGCGCTTGGCATACGTCCAAGCAGCGCGGACACTTCCGAGCCTGCCTGGGTAAAGCGAAAGATATTGTCGATGAATAAAAGCACGTCCTTGCCATGATCGCGGAAGCTTTCGGCAATAGTCAATCCGGAAAGACCGACACGCAAACGGGCGCCCGGCGGTTCGTTCATCTGCCCGAATACCAAGCTGGTGTTTTCCAGTACGCCGGATTCCTGCATTTCATAATATAAATCATTGCCTTCCCGGGTACGCTCACCGACACCGGCGAACACGGAGTTTCCGCTATGGAATTTGGCAATGTTGTTGATAAGTTCCTGGATTAAAACGGTCTTACCGACACCGGCGCCACCGAACAAACCTACCTTACCGCCCTTGGCTATAGGCGAGATAAGATCGATGATCTTTATGCCTGTTTCGAGTATCTCTACTTTTTCATTCTGTTCACTCAAGGCCGGGGGTTCGCGGTGTATCGAAGCAAAAGATGTGAACGAACCGCCTTTGCCGTCGATAGGTTCGCCGATGACATTGAACATGCGCCCCAAGGTATCTTTGCCTACCGGCATCTGGATCGGTGCGCCGGTATGGATGACTTCCTCGCCGCGCTTCAACCCTTCCGTCGATCCCAAAGCTATGGCCCGTACACCGGTCTCACTCAGATGTCCGGCAACTTCTAAAAGGAGATCTCCCGATTTTCTTTTTATCCTGAGCGCATCATCGATAGCAGGTAGAGCCCCTCCCTTGAATTCAACGTCGACTACCACACCCACGACCTGGTTGACGGTCCCCGTGGCTGTTGATTTTGTCTTTGCTTTGGTTGTTGTTGCCATTATTACTCCTTGTTTACAAATTACCGTACCGCTTCGGCACCGCCGACTATTTCGGCTATTTCCTGGGTTATCACGGCTTGCCGGGCAGTGTTATATTCCAGCGTCAGATCATCTATTATGTCCTTCGCGTTATCCGAAGCGTTCTTCATAGCTACCATGCGCATGGAATATTCAGACGCCAGGCTCTCGAGTAACGCTTGCCAGACCTGTACTTCTATTAGTCTCATCACGGCATCTTCGACTATTTCATCTATATTGGGTTCGAATATGCCGACTTCGAGCGGGGATAGCTTACTGTCTTCTGCTTCGACGCTTATGCTTGCCGGGAGCAGGTCAAGGATCTTGACCTCTTGGCTGAGATTGGAGATGAACTCCGTATAGATGATACTGGCCTTATCGATACTTCCTTCCTCATAGCGTTTTAATATGTCGTTAATCAGCGGTCGGATATCCGCAGGGGTAGGGTTGTCCGAAAACATGCCGTAAGCGCTTATCATGTCCATGCCTTTAAGCCGGGAAATAAACTGGCTGCCTTTTTTGCCCACGGCGATAATTTTGACTTTGTGTTTAGTGTTGTTTTTTAATATTTCGGTTAGTTTTTTAAATACGTTGGCATCATAGCCGCCGGCCAGGCCGAGATCGCTGGATATGACCAAGATAAGATGTACCTTTATGTCTCTGACCTTAAAAAGCGGATGCCTGGACACATCGGATATACCGGCCAGCCGGCCCAGTATGCCTTGCGCGCTTACCCGGTAGTCCCTGGTAGCCTGGGCCTTGACTTGGGCTTTTTTCATCTTGCTGGCAGCGACCAGCTCCATAGCCCGGGTAATCTGGCGGGTGTTCTTCACACTGCCGATACGGCGTTTTATAGCGGTAATATCAGATGCCATCTAGCTACTTTTCTTCCTTGTAATCTTTAGCTATGTCTTTGGCGATCGCCATTATGGTATCTTTAAGCTTATCATCGGGTTTGTCGCCTGTGTTGAGCTTTTCTACGGCTTTCTTATGCTTGCGGTCCATTTCGGCCAGCAGCGCGCTGATAGCCTTCTTGATATCGCGCACCGGTACCTTGTCGAATGCACCGCCGGTAGCCGCTAACAGCATCGTGGTTTGTTCCCAAATGGAATATGGTGAATACTGCGGCTGTTTGAGTAGTTCCGTCAGCCTTTGGCCGCGATCGAGCCGTTGCTTGGTTTCGGCATCCAGATCGGTCGAGAATTGCGCGAAAGCGGCCAGCTCGCGATACTGGGCCAGATTCAATCTAAGGTCGCCGGCGACGCTCTTTATGGCCTTGGTCTGGGCGGAGCCGCCGACACGGGACACGCTCAAACCGACCGATATTGCTGGCCTTATACCCTGATAAAACAAGTCGGTCTCCAAAAATATCTGTCCGTCGGTAATTGAAATAACATTGGTAGGGATGAACGCACTGACATCTCCGGCTTGGGTCTCGATTATCGGCAATGCGGTAAGGCTGCCGCCTCCGAGCTCGTCGGAAAGCTTGGCCGAACGCTCCAAAAGACGCGAGTGAAGGTAGAAGACATCTCCCGGAAACGCCTCGCGTCCCGGAGGACGTCTGAGCAGTAAGCTCATTTGCCGGTAAGCGTTGGCGTGCTTGGAAAGATCGTCATAGATTATCAGTGCATGTTGTTTGTTGTCTCGGAAATATTCGCCGATGGCCGCTCCGGCATATGGAGCGATAAACTGCAGGCTTGCCGCATCGGACGGGGAAGTCGCGACTACGATAGTCTGGTTCATTACCCCCTCGCGTTTCAATCGTTCTACCATGCGGGCAGTCTTGCTGGCTTTCTGACCGATAGCGACAAAAATATTGATTACACCGGTTTTTTGCCTATGCTGGTTGATCATGGTATCAATCGCTATAGCGGTCTTTCCCGTCTGGCGATCGCCGATGATCAGCTCTCGTTGTCCGCGGCCAATTGGCACCATGGCATCGATGGCCGTGATTCCGGTCATCAGCGGCTCGTACACGCTTTTCCTATCTAAAACACCCGGCGCAGTCTGTTCTATATCGCTGAACCCTTTTGTCTTAATCGGTCCTTTATCATCCAGGGGCCGTCCCAACGGATCGATTACCCGTCCGATTAATTCCGGTCCGACCGGAACCTGCTGGACCCTGCCGGTCAATCTGACTCTTGCGCCGGCCTTCACTTTTTCTTCGCTGCCTAAAAGCACCGCGCCGATCTCGTTTTCGCTCAAGTTAAGGGCAAAGGCCTGGATGGTCTCACCGCCCAATCCTTCTATTTCCAGCACTTCGTTGGCGCCACAAGCACGCAGCCCGTAGATCCAGGCGATTCCGTCCGCGCTGCGGGTAACTACGCCGACGTTTTCAATCTCGGGACGATCCTTGAGTTCTTCGATGGCTTTTCTGATATCTGATGACAGTTCTTTTACTGATATTTGGCTCATTGCTTGTTAAAACGCTCCTTATTAACTGATTAACTTTCTTAATTTGTTCAATTTTGAGCTGGCACTCAGATCGAGCAGGTGATTGGCAAACTCCAAGCGGATCCCGCCGATCAATGAGTCATCCTGCACCTGGTCTACGATAACTTCTTTGCAGGCAGGGTAAAGTTTCTTGACATTGCGCTTTATTTCATCAAGCTGCTTTTGCTGCAGTGGATGGGCGGTGATTGCCGTCAGTTCTACCACACCGGTCTTTTCACTCCGTATCTCAATAATATCTCTTTCCAGAGAATTGATCTCGGCGGTCTTATCATTTTCTATAAGATACGCCGCTATTTCTTTTGCAAGGCCTTTAGGTTTTCGTGCGCCGCGCAGGCGCATAGCCACGTCTTCGGCTAAAGACATCCTAGAAAAACTCATACCGTATCTCCCATCATGCCTGCTCCTTTAAGAATTTACTGATGAGAGACCTGTCCTTTTCAGCGGTAAGCCGTTCCCGCGTTACCTTCTCGGATGTTGATATGATCAGGTCGACCATATCTTCCTCCAGGGTGCGTTTGGCCTTAACCGTCTCTTCGGTGATCTTTTCACGGGCATCGGCCAGGATTCTGTCGGCTTTCTGACGGGCGGATTCCTCCGCTTGTTTGATGATATCCGAAGCCTGCTCGCGGGATGCCGCGATTACCGCATCGGCCTGCTTTCTGGCTTCCTGATGAACCTTCGCTATCTCATCATCCAGCTTTTCTTTCTCTGCCTGCATCTCCGTAGTCAAACGCACGCCTTCCTCTATGGTCCTGCGCCGGCGTTCCAACAGGTTTACAACCTTACCGAAAACAAATTTGTTAAGGATATAAAACACCAGCAGGAAGGTTACAAGCTGTACTATGAAAGCTTGCTTATCCAGCCCTAGCGCGGAAATGCCTGAGGCTTCTTCGGCTCCGAATTTGGTTATTAGAACTTCTATCATCTACCTTATTATTCCTTACCCGACGATAAAGAAGCCTGCTATTGCCAATATTCCGAATACTTCGGCGATGCCGATAAAAATAAACAGCTGTCCAAGAAATTTTGCCGATTCCGGGTTACGGCTGACAGCATTCATGAATGAAGCTCCCATCAGACCAATTGCTATCGCCGGACCGATTCCGCCGAATCCCAGCAATATCCCCTTGGCAATTACCGTTGTGTTTACTGTTTCTGCTAATAGTTCCATTTTTTCTCCTTGTTTACTCCTTTACTTTGATGATTGCACATTTACTACTTGGTAACAAATCGATATTCTCCTAAGCGACCTCCTTTGCAGGTTCATCATGTGAGATTACTAACGACAAATACGATATGCAGAGCACGACGAATATGAATGCCTGCAGCAAACCGACGAAAATCTCAAGCAAGGTAAAGGGCAGGGCCGCTATAGGTCCGGCGTAGCCGGCCAAAAAAGAGAACGTACCGATAAGAATCTCGCCGACCGCTATATTGAAGAACAACCGAAGGCCCAGGGTTATCAACCGCGTGAACTCGGTGAAGACCTCAAAAGCCGCCACCAGGTAGGTTATGGGGTTTTTCAAACTGCCCGCGAAATAATGTCTGGCATAACTGCCCAGTCCCGATTCACGTATGGCGATTATCTGCACCACGGCCATGCCGAACACGGCCATGCCCAAGGTAGCGTTCAGGTCGGCCGTGAAGGGTCTGAGTAAGTTCGTGCCATTATACTGCAGGGCGTGCCCGACACCGGGCAAAAGACCGAACCAATTATTAATCATGATAAAGAAAAACAGCGTAGCGAACAGCGGAGCATATCTGATAGCCAATGTACGGCTGCCCAAACTGTTGGCTACCGTGCTGACGATGAATTCAGCTCCGACATCTACCAGCTGCGACAATCCCTTGCCGCTTCTGATAGTCAGCTTCCGCTGGGCGAAATAAAGTATGATTACGATCACTACCGCGCATATCCAGCCGTAGAACATTGAATTTGTAATCTC
>DASUOG010000009.1:0-7861 GCA_036276755.1 Saccharimonadales bacterium (SeqCode)
TAATAGGGTGACGAACAAACGCCCCCCATCTAGCGCCGGGATCGGCAAAACGTTTATCAGGGCCAGGGTCATCGAAATTATCGCCACGATCATCAGGATAAAGCTGATGCCTAACTTGCTGCCCTCTTTTAATATGTAAAAAATACCTACGGGGCCCGCTACCTGCTCGCTGGCTTTTTGGGTGTCGCCCTTGAATAAATTGGACACGGCAGTACCTAAGCCCTTAAAAGTGAGTTCGCTGAATTGCTTGATAAGTCCCGCTGCGACTATCGGAGACGACCAGGTTGATCTGCGGAGTTCAATGCCACTTCTGCCTGATGCGGTTGAGATGCCGAGGAAACCATCGCCGGTATTTTCTTCGTTCAGTGTCGTGGTAAAGACATGCTCCCGGCCATCGCGGCTCACGCTTATTTCTACCTTTTTGCCGGCATTAGCTTTGGTCACATCCGAAACCTGATCCGGTGAAGTTATCTTATGCTCATCTATCCGCAATATACGGTCGCCGGGTTTCAGACCCGTTTTATCAGCCGGCGCATCGTTTACCACGCTGTTCACTAATACAACGTCTTTGTTCTTTACTTCTTGGACGACCTTCGTGTCACTGGCTACGGTATATTGGTTATCTATAAGTTTTGGCATTGCCGTAGCGGCCAATATCATCAGCATGATGAAAGCGATGATGAGATTAACGGTTACTCCGGCCAGCATTATTTTGACCTTGGTTTTAAGCGGCGCCGCGCCAAAGCTGCCCGGCCGCCTATCCGAATCATGTTCGCCCTTCAAGCGTACGAAGCCGCCGAGAGGCAGCAAGTTGATGCTGAATAAAAATTTACTTTTGGCAGTCTTCATCTTTTTAGACCATACCTTCGGCGGGAACCCGATGCCGAATTCTTCGACTTCAACGCCGCCGCGGCGAGCGGCAATAAAATGTCCCCACTCATGGGCCACGACCAACCCTATGAACAATATCAAACTAAGAATAAGCAGAAAGACTGACATATCTTATAAGTATATTACAATTTTAAGCACCCAACCGACGATCTCTTTGAGCGTAGTCCTCAATACAAGCAGCAAAATCATCCGGAGTAAAATCCGGCCATAGCTTTTCTGAAACTACGAATTCCGCATCGGAAGCCCTATATGGCATGAAGTCGCTTACCCGTCTTTCGCCGGAAGTACGTATGAGCAGATCCATGTCCGGCAGATCGGGTACATAAAGGTAGCGGGCGAAACTTTCCTGGTCTACTTCATCAGGCCCTAAGCCACTCGACAATACTGACTTCACCGCTTCTACGACTTCCTGCCGGCCGCTATAATTCAAACAAAGCACTACCTGTCCGCGCGTGTTGTCAGCGGTTCGTTCTTCGGCATCTTTCAAAGCTTTGAGCAGGCCGCGGTCAAGACCTTCCTCGCTACCGCAGAAGCGCAGGCGGATATTTTCCTCGTCAACTTCTCCGATATCTTTTGTAAGCGCTTTCTTGAATAATCTCATAAGGTGGCCTACTTCCCGCTCTGTTCTTTTCCAGTTCGCAGTAGAAAAACCATAGACCGATAGATATTCCACACCCATATCAAGTGCGGAGCGCGCTATTTCCCGGATATTCTGATAACCTGCCTCGTGACCTTTCCTGACAGGCAAACCTTTTTGCTCGGCCCACCTTCTATTGCCATCAAGGATTATACCTACATGGCGCGGTATTTCTATCGTTTCAGGCATCGGCTTGTCAAACCTTCAGGATTTCGGCTTCTTTATTCTTCGCCGTCCTCTCAATGTCTTCTTTGGCTTTGGCTACCTTTTCATCGATGGTTTTGGCAATCCGCTTGAACTCATCTTCACTGACCGACTTTTCTTTTTTAGCCTGTTCGATCTCCTTCATCGCATCGTGACGGGCGCCACGGATAGCTATCATGCAATCTTCCACCTTTTCGCCGAGCTGTTTAGCTATTTGGCGGCGGCGTTCTTCGGTCAGCTGAGGTATAGGCAATCTTATGACCCGGCCATCATCTACCGGATTCAAACCCAATGATTGATCGTTCCTGATGGCATCGGCTATGGACTGCAGGTTATTCGCATCAAATGGCGTAACTTGCAGCAATTGCGGCTCCGGCGCCGCTATCGTCGCCAGTTGCTTAAGAGGCATTTGTTGGCCGTAAGCCTCTGCCGAAACCCCGTCCAGCATGGCCGGATGTGCCCTACCGGTCCGTATTTTTTTAAGCTCTTCGCCGAAATACGCAATTGCTTTGCCGATCCCGCCGTTAAGCTTGGTAATGGCTGGACCTTCCATCATCCTACCTCCCCCAGAGCAAACCGGCTGAACCTTTTTATTATTATGTTTTCGCCCAGTTTAGCGATGTTTTCCTTAACATAAGTCCCGACTGTTTGATCCGGGTTTTTAACATAAGGCTGTTCGGTAAGACATTTTTCCGCGAAGTGCTTTTTGACCATGCCTTCGACTATCTGCGGGATCATCTTTTCCGGCTTGCCTTCGGTTTTGACCTTTTCTTCAAATTCTTCTGCAATTTTTTTCTTCTCCTCTTCGGGTACGTCATCCAACGAAACATATATCGGGTTTGCAGCGGCGATGTGCATTGAGATGTCCTTTACCAAACCGGTAAATATATCGTTACGTGCGACGAAATCGGTCTCACAGTTCACCTCCACCACCACGCCTATTCGGTTATCGTGGTTATAAGTGCCGATTATACCGGCGCGGGCTTCCCTCTCGCCGCGTTTTTCGGCCTTGGTCATGCCTTTCTTGCGCATTTCGGAAAGGGCTTTATCAAAATCACCTTTGGATTCTTCCAATGCTTTTTTAGCATCGGTTATTCCTACACCTGTCAGTTCTCTCAGTCTTTTTATCTGCTTGATGTCTATTTTGTCAGTCATCTCCCTCACCTTTTTCCGGTTTTTTAACCTTGGCTTTGCCGGCGCTGATGGCTTGGACTATATATTCGATGATTAACTGTACGGATTTGATGGCATCATCGTTCGCCGGAATCGGATAATCGGCCACCCCCGGGTCTGCATTGGTATCGATGACAGCAATTACGGGTATGCCCAGTTTTCGCGCCTCGCGCACCGCGTTGGCTTCGGCAATTACGTCAACTATGAATACGGCACCCGGTTTGTTAGCCATGAATTTTATACCGCCGTATAAGAAGTTTAGCCTGTCGATTTCTTCCTGATACCTCTGGACTTCCAGTTTGTTGTACTTAGCCTCCAACGCGCCGGAATCCATTTTTTGTTCAAGATCCTTCATATGTTTGACACGGTTGTTCATAGTGCTTACGTTTGTCAAAGTCCCACCGATCCATCGTTCGTTGACGTACGGCATACCTGTCTCTTCGGCAGCTTTTTTAATGGCCGGTTTGGCCTGTCGTTTAGTGCCTACCAACAGGATCTGCTTACCATCCGCGGCGGTTTTTTCAACAAAAGCCAGCGCTTCCTCCAGCTTGCTGACGGTAGCGGTCAAATCGATTATATGGCTGTCGCCCCGTTTGCCATGGATATAAGACGCCATTTTAGGATGCCAACGGCTGGTCTTGTGTCCGAAATGCGCGCCGGCTTCCAGTAATTTTTTAATATCTACGCTAGACATGGATTTCCTTTCTCTTCAGCACGGGATTGCCCGAAAAGCTGCCAAGCGGCTTGCTTATCAGGAGGAAAACTCCCCGGCTTGTTTAATTATCGTTACCCCAGCCTACTACATCTGTTGACCAATGTCCATACATAAGCTACAATTACCTCTCGTATTATGAAAAAAGGTATCCATGCTAAAAATTATCGGCCGGTAGTGTTTCAGGATATTTCCAATGGCACGACCTTCCTAACCCGATCTACCGCCAAAACCGAAGAAATCATCAAGCTGGACGGTGTTGAATATCCATTGGTCAAGGTACACATTTCTAGCGCTTCGCATCCGTTCTTCACCGGGCAGGAAAAGCTGGTTGACGTAGAAGGCCGGGTAGACAAATTCAAAGCCCGCGCTGAAGCAGCCAAAAAAGCCCGCGAAAAATCAGCCGGCAAGACCAAAAAAGCCAAGTCTGAGGAAAAACCTAAGGAAGCTCCCCAAAAATTAGGCTAAACCTTATGGTATAAGGTCTCTACAGGCGGATACTTTATACTATTGTTATGCACGATCAGGAAAAAAGAATCAGAGAGGAATTCCGGCAGGTTGAGCTTGAACTTCAGAACCCGGATGTCTTCGGACGCAGCAATTATCCCGAACTGGCGAAGAAACAGGGGGAACTGGCCAAGCTGATTGCCCTGTTCGAAGAAAAGCACAAGATCGAAAAAGAAATCATCGGCGCGGAAACTATAGCTGATAGCGGCGAAGCCGAACTGGCCGAACTGGCCAGAATAGAGGTTGAAAAATTAAAATCAAGAAAAGCCGAGGTAGAGAACGAGTTAAGCACCGCTTTGTTACCTAAAGATCCGCGTGATACCCGCGACGTGATTATCGAAATCCGCGCGGCAGCCGGCGGCGATGAAGCAAGCCTGTTCGCCGGAGAACTTTATCGCATGTATGTACGCTGGGCGGAGAACCACGGCTATAAGACCGAACACATAAGCGACAGTCCGAACGAAGTCGGCGGTTTCAAGGAGGTGTCATTAGCCATAAAAGGAAAGGATGCCTATCGGAACCTCAAATTCGAGGGCGGCGTACACCGGGTCCAACGAATCCCTGCTACCGAATCGCAGGGTCGTGTCCATACCAGTACCGTTACCGTGGCCGTGCTGCCCGAGGCCGAGGAAACAGATGTAGAAATAAGACCGGAGGACTTACGAATCGATGTTTATCGCTCCAGCGGACATGGGGGACAAAGCGTAAATACTACCGATTCAGCGGTAAGGATAACCCATCTGCCTACCAGCATAGTCGTGACCTGCCAGGACGAAAAATCACAGATCAAAAATAAGGAAAAAGCCCTGAGCGTCCTGCGTTCCCGTCTGCTCCAGAAAAAAATCGAGGAGGAAAACAAAGAACTTTCCGCCGCCCGGCGAAAGCTTATCGGTTCGGGGGATCGCAGCGAAAAAATAAGAACCTATAACTTCCCTCAAGACCGGATAACCGATCATCGCATCGGCTATTCACGTTCGAACATCCCGGGGGCGCTGGATGGCAATATAGATGATTTGACACGGAATTTGCAAAAAGAAGAACTTAGCCTGCTAGAAAATGACAATTCTTGAGTGGCTTATAAGTTCGATGAAACGACTGCACAAGGCCGGGGTTGATTCGCCGCGACGGGATAGTCTGGTCCTGATAGAAGATCTGTTGGACAAGGACCGTTCCTGGGTTAATGCCCATGCCGAATTTGAACTTACCAAAGACCAAATCAAAAAGTTGGATACTCAGTTAAAACGTCGAGTTGGAAGAGAGCCCCTGGCTTACATTCGCGGCAAGGCTTGGTTTTACGGCCGATTTTTTGAGGTCAACCCGGATGTGATGATTCCCCGCCCGGAATCTGAAAGCTTTATTGAGTTTTTGAAGGAAATTAAACCCGGCAAGCTCATCGATATCGGCACCGGTTCCGGTTGTTTGGCAATTACTGCGAAGCTAGAGCTTCCACAAACCGAAGTTATTGCCATAGATAACAGCCAAAATGCTCTTAAAATTGCCCAAAAAAACGCAAAAAATCACACGGTCAACATAAATTTTTATAAGTCCAATATGTTTGATCCCAAGGATATGTTCGAGTCTTCGGGCGATCGGACTAAAAACGAAACACTGGTCGTTGTCGCAAACCTGCCCTATGTTCCTGAAAATTTGATAACCGGTCCTGAAATTGAGCATGAGCCGGCCAGTGCGTTATTTTCCGGCAAGGACGGCTTTGATCATTACAGGGAATTCTTCGGCCAAGTCGGCAGGCTTGAACAGAAACCGAAATTCATTCTTACCGAATCCCTAAAGGACCAGCATAAAACCATGGCCGGACTGGCAGAAAATACAGGATACCGGCTTATTAAGACCGACTTATTGGTTCAGCTTTTCTCGCGGGCTTAAGAATCAGCTTCCGGGAATTTCGCCAAAGTTATATCTAGCGTAAGCTCCTTATCGCCGCGGACAATTGTAAGCTTGACCGTATCGCCTACCGAGTACTGGCTTAATATACTGGACAGGCCGTTTTTTTCATCGACAGCCTTATCACCAACCTTGGTGATGATGTCTTTTTCCTTTAGACCGGCTTTGGCCGCCGGGCTGCCGGGGATGACCGCCGGACCGCCGGAGAGGTTCGGCGCCAAATAAGCCCCTCGTTTTTGATCCAGGTTAAACTGATATGCATAATCATCGCTTAGGCTGATGTATCGGACACCAAGATAAGGCCTGAGTAATTTACCCCCTTCTAATACGCTATCTATTAGCCCTTTTACAGAATTGATCGGGATGGCGAAACCGATGTTTTGGGCGCCACCGGCTATCGCCGTATTTATACCGATAACTTCGCCGTTGAAGTTCACCAACGGTCCTCCGGAATTACCTTCGTTAATAGCCGCGTCGGTCTGGAACAAATCCTGCAGAACCTCCGGCGTACCTTGCACGCCGCCTGCCTGGATATCCCTGCCGTAACCGGAGATTATTCCGCTGGTAACGGTATTCTCAAACTGTCCAAGCGCATTACCTATGGCGATAACCCTGTCCCCGACTTCCGTTTTAGAAGAGTCCCCTAACTTGACCGGTGATAAGGTCTTTCCTTTTCTATCATTGATCTTTAAAAAGGCGATGTCCAACGTATCGTTTTCGGTTGTCCGCCCGACTACCGATACATCATTCAGTCGGGTACCGTCCGATAATGTTACGGCGACGCTTTCTATGCCTTCCGGTACCACATGCCGGTTGGTAACTATTACCCCTTCCCTATCAACTATAAAACCCGTACCGGCAGCTTGCCGGGTAAAGGTCTGCGGCCCGAAAAACGTATTGTTGACCCCGGTGCTCTCAACTTCCACTGAAACCACACTGGGCCCGACATCCTTAGCGATACCGCTAATCAAATCGCCCTCGTTATCGATAAACGCTTGTTTAACGTTGTCGTTACTGTCCGCGCCGTGCTTATTACCGTAATAACCGCCGGCAAATCCTGCCGCAACGCTCACGATTAACATCAACAGTAAGGTAGCCGCTTTTTGATTGATCTTAGGCATTTATATCGTCTTATCCCCCCAATCTGAGAATACTATTATTATAAAAATGAGAGCCATCATCGCCAAGATTACTTGTCTTTTTATACTGACGGCCAGCCTGTCATACTGGTCTAAATAGTAGAGTCCGGCCAGGCCGAAACCGATTACGCTGATTAGTACGGCTGGTTGGGCAACCGGGCCGAAGAACAACAACCAATGGCTGAGCACCCACATCAGCGCGGCTGCTAGAAATGCCCAGATGGAGGATATCAAACTACCGTGTCTCTCTTCGAATATACCCAGGAAGTGGCGGGCCGAGAAATAACATATCAGCCAGACGGCCAATACATAAAATACCAGACTTCCCGCTTCGAAAGCTGTGAATAAGGCCGCAAGCCCGACGGTCTGACCGATCAAAGCTTGGGATGCCACGGCGGCATTGCTGGAACCGGGCTTGATGAACAACATCCATATTTCAAAGATAACCACCCATAAAATCTGGAAAAACAAGCTGTTGCTCTCAGTTATGAATTCCAAAAAGCTTAGACCTACGATTATATCCACGGCATTGGCCCGAATATGGTTTATCCAGTGGCGCGGATGCACGGCGAACATACGCCATTTGCTCAAAAGCAATATAGCTACTGCCAAGCCGACGAAGTCCAGTCTGATCAGACCCCATACCGCCGGTGGGATAAAGGCCAGGAAACTCAGATGGAAGGTATGAGCGAAACC
>DASUOG010000010.1:0-64424 GCA_036276755.1 Saccharimonadales bacterium (SeqCode)
AAATTTCTTCATATTAATATACTAACAGATGATAAAATTATTTAGATGACCAAGCCGATAAATACAGAATCCATAGAAAAGGCCACCGGAAAATCCTGGGATGAGTGGTTGAAGTTCTTTGATCAAATCGGCGCCAAAGACCTGACGCATAAGGAAATCGCCCAAAAAGTCCATGAAGCCGGTACTCCCGGCTGGTGGGCGCAGAGTGTGACGGTTGCTTACGAGCAACATATCGGCCGGCGGGTCCCAGGCCAACGTCAGGACGGCAAATTCGACGCATCAGCCAGCAAGATGATCGACGGAACGATGGACGAAGCGCTTGATGTCTGGTTGGGCGCGGTGAAAAACAAGAATGAATTCGATGGCGTAGCAGTCAAGGGAGAGGCAAGAGTAAGCAAAACAGAGAAATGGCGCAACTGGCGCTGTGATTTGGCCGACGGCTCCCGCATAGTAGTAGGGATAAATCAAAAAACACCCGACAAAGCCGGCTTGGGCCTGGCGCAAGAGAAGCTGGAATCAGCCGAGCAGGCTGAGAGCAAACGCGCCTTCTGGAAAGAGTTTTTAACACGCATTCGATGAAGAAACAGTGCGAAGAGTTCTTTGCTTTTTAGAATAATTTATGTTATCATATGCAAATGAATAAAACTTTGGGGATAGCTACGTCCCATCCTGAAGTTTATTTACGCCCGCTTACAATACCCGATGACATAGTCTTGAGCGAAGCACGGAACGGTGACTTGCATCCTTTGCGACTGAATATGCCGGATGTGCCGGATCGGGCTGAACTTACGTGGCGTGACGTGCTTGCTAGAAATCCGGCGATCGCGGTCATGGGAGTTTGGGGCAACGGCGAACTGGCCGGAGAAGCTTATACGATTCCTACTACAAGACATCCCGGCTGGGTAGAGATCGGCTTTCAAATACTAAGGGATTACCGCCGGCGCGGCTATGCGGCGGCAGCAGCAGGGGCTCTGGCATCTATGGCACATGCTGTGCCGGATACCGAAGTGGTCTGGGCCAAGGCCGCCGAAACGAACATAGCCAGTAGGAAAGTTCTGCAGTCGGCCGGTTTCGAGCATATGGGCAGTGTGAGCGGTCTGGCAGAAACATTTATATTTAAAAGACAGGTTACACAGACCGGCGATTCGGCCTTTATGTGGTAACTAAGTTTTATGAGCACACCACACGTATCACCGGAATTATTACAGGCTCAGACGGCTGCTTTCGTCGCTGAGTATCCCTTGGATGACGGTAGCGCGCCGACCTTGCCGCAACGACTGGCCGACGTAGCTTTGGGCATAAGCGACAGTGTGGAATTAAACCAGTCGCAAGAGGAAACGATGACCGGATTCTTAATGAAGGTAGGGTCGGACTATGCGCCGATTGCCCGCCGCGAACGACTGCTCCAGGCTTATGAGCGCTTCGCACCCGTCGTCGATCCGCTGGTTGATGAGCTTTTCGCGGCCGGCTTGGAAGATTGGGCGGAGCATCCGGCGTATTTGGACGAAGGCTATCGGTGCGCGGTGTTTTCAATCGAGGGTGATGAGCAAGACTACGCAGTCAGGGTACCATGGCCGCCCGGCACTCCTGATAAAGACAAGAGGTTTGGCGGAATCGACAAAGAATATGTCCGGGCCGGCATAAGAGCCATGGGTGTCGCTAACCTCGAGCAGATAACGGCCTTTTCATTCGGCAGTAACGTAGTCATCTCCGAAAAAATGCTCGGCGACAACTTCCTAAACATCGGTCCGGATGCGCTGGAACAGGTGACCCAGAACCAAGTAGTGGAATTCGTCGACACGCTGGAGTATGTCCACGTAGCCGGTCTGAGCATCGACCCAAGACTCCCTAACTTCTTCTATGACCCTGAAAAAGGCTTCGGCTTCATAGACCTGGCAGTCAGAAAATACGCGTTTAATAAGACACGCTCGCCATACGCGCCTACGGAAAAAGAAGTAATGTCATCGTTCTTGGCTTACGGCGCGCTGATGCTGCATGAAATAGGGCTAAGGCCTATGCACGTACCGGAAGACAAAGATGAGTTTGAGAAAAACAAGAGGATGGCCGAGGCTGCGCTCGGGCTCCTTAAGGTGTATAAAAGCATCTGCGATGAGAGGTTTAACGAAGAAATCGTACAATTGACATTGTCTATACAAAAGGCCGAGCACGAAGTTGCAGGGTACTCTAAATACGCTCCGGTTTGATAAGCAGTAATCTTAATTGTCTTCCATGCAATCTTTGATCATCAGGTGAAGCACGCATTCTTTAACTTCTCTTTCAGCGGGCGTACCTCGCCCGGGGACTCCGTCTACGAATCCGGCCTCAATTCCGCTGAGTCCACTGAGTCTTAGAGTTGCGGCAGCCATACCGTTGGCCTGTCCGACCAGCGTATCTATCCTGTGAGTGATAACGGGCGGTAAGGCGGAACCGGTGCCCGGTTCAAGCTCCCCTCGGGGAGTCCCAAAATCGCCGCCTGGAACTATATTGCCCATATGCTTGGTTATATAGTTATATTCCGGTTAAGTCAAGGCCGTTTGTTTCTTAACGAAATAGATATAAAATTATAAGAAGCAGGCTTAGCAGGAGATACAAACATTGATTTTTAATCTGTTTTATGGTAAAATAGCTATTTGTAAGTTGATGTATTTGGAAAATGCCTGATATAAGACCGAAAACCCCGGAAACTTTGCATGCCCAGACAGCGGCCTTTTTAGCCGCGGATGGCCGGCGTGATGACGGACAGTATTTTTTGCTTACAGCCACGTCCGCTGATGCGGCACCGTTGACCGCTTTTGCCAGCCCGATAAGCGAACGGGCCGCGGCCCTGATGCAGGTAGAAGTGGAATATTTGGATTTTCTCAAAGAGAGTGCCGGAAAAGTTCCGGACAGTCCGGTGGAGCAGAGGCGGCAACTGGCCGAAAATTATGAACAGTTCGCACCGGCCGTAGACGCACTGCTGGAAGAAATCGGCTCCCAGGATAAGAGCGCACGCCAAAAGCACCCGGCGTTCGTAGGCGGCGGCGCGTTCTGCGGTGCATTTGAAATCGAACACGGAGACAAACAATATGCACTGAGAGTCCCTTGGGCCCATCGCTTTAACCATGTATCCATAGACGAGGATTATATACAGGCCGGCATCAAGGCCAGGGGCCAACCGCAGCTTGAGCAGTTGGTCGCCATATCTTATGAGCAGGGTGTTACGGTTGCCGAAATCATGCCCGGTAAACCTATCGAGAGCGTTTCGGTCGACGATCTGGCAGAGGTAACCGATGAGCAGCTGGAAGAGCTGAACCGTACGCTGATGTTTCTAAGGGATGCCGGACTGGAGCCGGAACTCACTACGCTAAACCTTTTTTATGACCGGGAAAAGGGGTTCGGCATCGTCGATTTGGAAGAAACCGACAAGCAAGCAGAACCGGTGACGGCAGGAGACCTGATAAACGATGCGGCCATCGCCATGCATGCGGTGGTCGGCAATTCATATGACGAGCGGATGACTCCGAAACGTAGGGCAAATAAACTTAAATTCTATAGCGTAGTCGAACCGATAATCGAGAGATACCGGGCAGTTAGTTCACGGATGTTTTCCGGCGATGAAGGAAAAGAGATCGATAAGATGTTCGAAATTAAACTGAACAATATAAAAAGCAGGATAGGGGAGCTTCGTGCCGGGTACAAAATTCCCGGCCAGATAGAGTCCGACATTTATGACACCGAGGAAAGGCTAGCCGCCTGAACCACGGTAATCCTTATGCTTGCATTATATAAACTTTATGTTTAAACTCTCCAAAATGACTACTGCAGAAGCAAGATTGGACTCTATGGAAGCGATGCGCGCGTATCGTCCGATAAGGAATTATGACTGGATAAGCGATATAAGGCATGCGGCGTACCATAGGTTAGGAGCGGGAGCCTTGAACTTTCGCGATGAATCATTAGGTCCAAGGCGCATAAAACTTTTGGGTACGGGAGAATTGGTCAGGGTAAACGGCCCGGAGAATTTATTGGGGCATCTTTCGTCCGCCCGATTAGTGGAATTAGCCGGAAAGAGAATGATCCACACTTTCGCCAAAAGACTTCGTCCCGAACCGACAGGGCAGCTAAAGGTGATCAAATGCAATGAAGAGGAAGGTTTGCAGCAGGTGCTGGTGGCTGACATAAGGCACAGAAGAGTGTTACCTGCCGAAAGATCCGTATTGGAACAAGTGGTCGAAGAAGAAGCGGGCCGCGAGCTGTCATGGCCGGTCAAGCCTCGCTTTAGCATCAAGCTGGCCACCGTAGCGGACGGAGTTGATTTAGGCGGGGATGACCTTGACGTTTTGGCGCGGTATTTACCCAACGACATCGACGCAAGAGGAGGCCAAATAGAACCGGTTACCTTAGAATTGCGTGGCCCGGCAAGAACGGTATCCGAGGCCTTGTAACCCCTTATGCTTGCATATGGTGATGTGAACATGGATAATTACTCCTTACATAAGGAGAGGAAATGACCAGACCGAAGAGAGGACTGACGAATTATTTATTCGCGACTTCTAAGGAGAGGGCGCGGGCTATTGAGACTGTAGCTGCCGAATATCCTGATGAGAGGATAAAAGCTACCGTGACCCCGATTACCAAGGGCACTGCACGAGGTGATGCGGCAAGGGCGATCAGGATTACCGACGCCGAAGCTGATTCGATTAGCGACGAACAAAGAGATGCGGTAATCGCCAGGTTCGAGGATCTGGGGGCGGCCGGCACGCATTCCATGGTAGAGCTGGACGTTCCCGGTGGCGGACGCAGATTCGGTTTTAAAAAATTCTACGCGCAAGTCGAAGAACAGTTACCGCCGCGCGAGCCTTGAATTATACGGGACGGTGGATAGAATAGAAGAATGCTAGCTTATTTCGTATCGGGCCTGCTCGTCGGGCTGGCCATCGGGATTTCGATAAACAACAGACAGCCCGCCCAGAAAACCAAGAATTCACCGGCCGATAGGGTGCCGGATGCGGCGGATACCAAAAAGATAATCGGAATTTTTCAGAAAGAAGACAAGATCAGCAATAACGACGTCGAAAAACTGCTCAAAATATCGGATGCTACAGCCAGCCGCTATCTGAGCCGGTTGGAAAAACGCGGTTTACTCCAACAACACGGCAGGGGCCGCGGCACGTTCTATACCAAAATTTAGAAAATTGCATCCAGACGGTTAAAAAACGCCTCAATTTCAAACTGAGGCGTTTTGCTTATGCTTGCAAAAGATGTTCTTATATTAGATAATGCTTGTCAAAGCAAAGGAACGGTAGTAATGCTTACAAAAGTAAGCGGGTTCGAAGGAACGGACCCGAAGGAAATTTTCGGCGAACGAGGTGGGATCCAATACGAGGCTTTCATAGACGGTCTGGCCGGTCAGGGCATGCCGGGCAGCAAACTGATCCGGCATGTTGATAGCCAGCCGATACTCAGATCGCAATACCAGCTGATAATGGCAAAGGCTCCGGAAGATGAGTTTGAAATAAGGGGATACTTGTTACACTTGCCGGCGATGGGTACTATGCTGCGCGACGGAGAACAGCCACACATCGTGATATGCGAGGACAAAAAACTGCGCGCCTGGACTCCACCGGACATCATTGAGAACCTGCCGGTTACCGAAGAAGGCCATCCGGCCATACCGGTGCTTGGCGGATATGTGACCCTACGAGCCGATATGCAGGGCCCGGAACTTATCCGTTATGCGGACGAAGAGTCTGTCGGACAGGCTTGATAAATACAGTTTATCGGCAGGTTCTTGTTCGTAATGATCGCGTGAAAGACATTTAATTTATAAATGTTAGAATGTAGGTATGGCAAAACGCGGGAAGATTGCCATAACGGTTCTGACTATCTTAGTTTTACTGGTAGCCGGTGCATATTTTGCCCGCGATTATATAGAAAGACAATTTTTTAAACCAACCGGATCGAATATCGAAAACGGCGTTTCGGTCGCGCCCGGACAAGACATAAAGGTCATCGCCCGTGACCTGACGGTACCCTGGGGACTGGCATTTTTACCGGACGGTACCTTGTTGGTAACCGAACGTTCGGGTACTTTGAGGCGTGTCGACGACGACCGCACTTACGAGATAGAAGGCGTGCGGCATATCGGCGAGGGCGGTTTGCTCGGGCTGGCCATACACCCGCGGTTCGACGAAAACCACTGGATTTATCTTTACTTGACTACCGAAGTAGGCGGCAGGCTGGATAACCGCGTGGAACGTTACGAATATGTCGATGGAAGTTTGGCTCATCGTACGGTGATAATCAAGAATATCCCGGGTGCTGCGAACCATGACGGCGGTCGGCTGGCTTTCGGACCGGACGGCTACCTGTACATCACCACCGGTGATGCCGGAGATGAGAGCTTGGCCCAGGACAGAAGCTCGCTAGCCGGCAAGATTTTGCGGATCACCGATAAGGGTGAAATACCGGATGATAATCCTTCGGGCAACGCCGTTTACAGTTACGGCCACCGCAACCCGCAAGGGCTGGCCTGGGACAGTCAGGGCCGGCTGTGGTCTACCGAGCATGGACGTTCCGGAATCCGGAGTGGTCATGACGAATTGAATCTTATAAAGAAGGACGGGAATTACGGCTGGCCACTGATAGAGGGAGACGAAGTGCGCAGTGGCATGATGACTCCAGTGGCCCATTCCGGCTCGGATGAGACTTGGGCGCCGGCAAGTTTGGCGTATCGGAGCGGTTCGCTGTTCTTCGGCGGTCTGCGTGGCGAAACGCTTTATCAGGCAGTCATAGCCGGCGAAGAGCAAGTAAGCCTAAAGGCTCATTTAAGAGGAGAATACGGCCGGATCCGTACCGTTGTCTTCGGGCCGGACGGCATGATGTATATCACGACTTCGAATACCGACGGCAGGGGAGATCCAAAAGAAGGCGATGACAAAATAATAAGGATAAATCCGGACATATTCGGTATGAAGGGAGATTAGGATGCCGGAAATAAAGATAACCGAAGCCAAGGGCAGACCAGCCGATCATGCGTTCGATGTCGAGCTGGCCGGGTATAAATACAAAGTGAGCTTTACCGACGAGTATTACAAAAAGCTGACCGGCGGCAAATTTACACCGGAAAAACTGGTCAAAAAATCATTTGATTTCCTGCTGGAGCGGGAAGGGCCGGAATCGATACTGCGCGAGTTTGACCTGTCGATAATCGGAGTTTACTTCCCGGAATATGAAGAAGAGATAATCCAGGGTCTTTAGTAAATAACCAAACTGTGTTCTTCCAATGAAGAACCAAATTGCTACTTTTGGCGATCCAAAAGTAGCCAAAAACTCCCGGGCTGTTCACTGTCTTTACTGTCTCATCGTCAAAGATAACAATGGCTTGGAAAACTCTCCGCCAGTTGGCGGATTCGGCCTCGCTCTTTATTAACTTTAAATGATATCGCTCGGCTCGCTTCCAAGCCTTATTATTGTTGTTTTGACGTTCGCCAATCAGGACAGCTCACAATGCCCGGACCCGAATAGATGTATATAGAATCGCCTCAATTTCAAATTGAGGCGATTTTCTTCCAGCAGTTGAGAACTAATCTCAACCCCCTTTGTAAAACTGATTATCCTTGAGTAACGTTTTACAACTTGGGGCGGCTCTTTTTGCATACTTTTTCCAGCTGGTGGGAAAAAGTATGCCGGGGTAGGGCTTAGAATAAGCGCACCGAACTCGATTCTTTGTTAAAAGAAGTCTCAGCTAGCTGAAAACTAGCGTTGAAACAAATTGTTATAATTCAAAGATGACTGATGATAGGCCAAAGCCGCCTTATACGCTGATACATGTCGACGAACATCTGATACTTAAACGGCTGGATATCGATGAGGCCGGGGAATTATTCGAGCTAACGATGAAAAACAAAAAATATCTTGACCCATGGATGCCGTGGATGAAGGACAATCGCACCGTGGATGATTCCACAAGGTTCATTCGCGACGTGCTGGACAAATGGGGCAAGGATCATCGGTATGGTTATGGCATGTTTTATGACGGCAAGTTGGCCGGACATATGAGCTTGATGAACCTGGACATCGAAGATTATCCGGAAATAGGATATTGGCTGGATCACGCATTGAACGGCCGGGGGTTGACTACGAAAGCAGTGAAAAGGTTGACTGAGTTCGGACTCGATACCTTGGGCCTTGAGAAGATACTCATCAAATGCAAGCCTGAAAACATTGCCAGCAACCGCGTGGCCGAAAAATGCGGTTATAAGCTGGAAGCAACACGTGATTACCCCGGACGGGGGATGATGAAGGTCTGGGCGATCGAGCAATAACCAAAGCATAAAATATATTAGTCAAAAAACATAAAAAGTGTTAAAATTAACACTTGTGAGACAGGAACAATTAAAGTCCAAGGGTGAGGTAATGTTGGGCTTGGCCGAAAGAGCTTATGACCTGTGGGGCAGGATATTGGATGCCCAAATGGAATACGTCTGCGAATCCCCATATGAGCTGAAACCGGATAATCCTAAGTTGGAACGACTGAACGGACAGATCGAAGAAGCGCAGATACTGTTTAACCAAGCGATGACCAGAGTCGATAGCCTGATGCCGGCGCCGCCGCGCGGATCTACAGCCAAGCCGCCGCCCAAACAAAAGCCGGAAAAGACAGAACCACCCAAGCCGCAATTTAAGGCGTTTCGCAAAAGCAATAAGGAACGCTCCGAATATAGCCGCCATCTGATAGAAACCATGGCAAGTTCTCTGGATGATCTTCACGAAAGTTATAATCCGACCAACCGCAATGCCGGCGAAGCAAGGCAATATCTGGCCAAACAGACCACCTTGCATATGAAGAAGGGCGGCGATGAGTTTAAAATAAAAGTAAGAAACGGCGATATTATAAAACTGGACGAGAGGCTGCAGCTGCTTATCTGGATCGGCCAGGTGAACGGTCCGAGGCAGGCGCCGTTTTATGATACTGCGCGCAAACGCATGATGTTTGTCCATAAGATGATAAACGAAGGAAAACTTGACCCGAACGACCATATAGATGCCGGACGGCTTTGGGAACTGGTCGACGAATTAGCCGAAGAAGGGCTGGTTTATCAGGACGAGCCGGATGATCCGAAGCTGTCCGGCAAGGGACTGATGAGGTTGAAGGACAGCGGCCTCAAGGATAAAGGATAAAGATCGGTTTAGCCTGAAGCTCCGCTTGTTCTATAATGTAGCGAATGGCAGAAAAGCTCGGCAGCAGATGGCGCAAAGTCATAACGATAGTTACCTTTTTGGCTTTGCTGCTGTTGATTTATTTTTCGCGGCACGAGATAGCAGATACCTTTACCAGACTGTTTGAAATAAATTCGCTTATTTTATTACTCATAGTATTTTTCCAGCTGGTAAATAACCATTCCTATGCCAAGATGTATCTCTCGCTGTTTAAGATAGTCGGCAAACGGCTGAAGTACCGGTCGATGTTCAGGGTGGCGCTTGAGGTGAACTTCGTGAACAACGTGTTCCCCACGGCCGGGCTTACCGGATTCTCTTATTTCGGCCTCCGCCTGCAGGAGTTCGGCATAAATGCCGGTAAGGCTACATTGATACACCTGATGCGATTCGTGGGAGTATTCCTGTCATTCCAGATATTGATATTCTTCGGCTTGTTGTTCCTGGCAGTCGAAGGCAAGGTGAGCAACTTTACCATATTGGTCGCCAGCTCGCTGGCTACGCTGATAGTCGTCGGTACGGCCATGGTCGCTTACATCGTCGGCAGCCGTGAACGGATAGACAGTTTCTTCACTTGGATAACCAAGGCCGTCAATCGTGTCATACAGGTGGTGCGGCCGAAACATCCCGAAACCATCAAAGTCGAATCATCCAGGCGTATGTTTTTGGATCTGCATCGCGATTACAACATCATGCGTAAGAATTATGAAAAGCTCGGTCCATGGCTGGCTTATTCTTTACTGGCCAACGTTGCCGAAGTGGCCAGCATCTACATCATATATGTCGCTTTCGGCGACGTGGTCAACCCCGGAGCGATAATCATCGCTTATGTCATTGCTAATTTCGCCGGGTTCATATCGGTGTTACCAGGCGGTATCGGTATATATGAAGGCTTGATGGTGGCGGTATTGGCTACCGCGGGAATATCACCGGGAATCAGCATACCCGCAACGGTCATGTACAGGGTACTTACTTCTGCTATCAAGTTGCCACCGGGCTATTACTTATATCAGAAGGCTATCGACCAATCCGGCTGGGAGAAAGACAAGGCCGGAGGCCCTTATGATAGGCAGTGACCCGACGTTGAGTGTCAGCGAGTTCGTGGCGGTATTCAACCAGTCGCTTGAGACGATATATCCGAGCGTGGGGATCGTCGGCGAGCTGGCCAACTTCCGGGTGAGCAAGGGGCGATGGATATATTTTGACCTTAAGGACGAAAACGCCAGCGTGCGGTTCTTCGGCAGCGTGCATGCTTTGCCCGGCCCGCTGGAAAACGGACTGAGCCTGGAAATTTTCGGCCGGCCCACACTGCATCCGCAGTATGGCTTCAGCGTAAACGTGATGAATATGCGGGTGGTTGGCGAGGGGTCGCTGGCTAAAGCTCAGGCGATGCTGGCTAAAAAGCTGGAAAAAGAAGGGTTGTTCAGCAGTGAAAGAAAACGACTTTTGCCATATCCGCCGGTACGGATCGGCCTGATAACTTCCGTCGAATCGGCAGCTTACAGTGATTTTATAAAGATCGTTAACCAGCGCTTTGGAAACCTGCGGATAGAACTGGTGGATTGTCTGGTACAGGGCATGGAGGCGCCAAGCCAGCTGATCGGCGCGCTGGAATACTTCAACCAGATGGCCGAACCGCCGGAAGTGTTGGTAATGATCCGCGGCGGCGGCAGTGCCGATGATCTGGCAGCCTTTAGCAACGAGCAGTTGGTCAGGACGGTCGCAACCAGCCGGGTACCGACGATGGTAGCCATCGGCCATGAACGCGATATCAGCCTGGCCGAACTGGCGGCGGATAGGCAGGCCAGTACGCCGAGCAATGCCGCGGAACTGTTGGTGCCGGATGCCGACCATGAGCGGGTACAGATGGCCGATGCAAAAAAGCATGTTTATCGCTGCCTGCAGACAATCCATGCCGATAAACGGCGGCAAACGGATGAGCTGGCCGCCCGCGCGGGGGATATCCTGAATAATGTGATTGTTCAAAACCGGGAGATGATAAAGCAGAAAAAACTGTTGGTTCGCGCATTGGATCCTAAGGCCCCCCTCAAACGGGGCTTTGCGATAGTCCGCGGGCCGTATGGTTCGATCATCAAGACCGTCGGAGCGGCTAAGGCTGCGCAAGAATTGTCTATCGACTTGTCAGACGGGACCGTAAATGCGAAGGTAGTAGATAGCAGACAGCGGAAAAACAAGGGTTGATATGGCAAAGAAAGCTAAAACGTATCGGGAGCTGAAAGACGAACTGGACAGGCTGGTGCTGGAATTGGAAGCGACTACCGATGATATCGATAAAGCCATCGAACAATACAAAAAAGCGCAAAAACTTATCGATGAAATAGAAAAATACCTGGACAAGGCAAAGGCTAAGATAGACATACTCAAGCCGCCGAAACAGCCATGACCTATGTTTATCTGGTGGTAGTTTTCCTGGTAATTTGTTTTTGCGGCGTGTTGCTGTTCGGCGCGCCCTACCTACCGACTCTGGACCGGCAACGGAAGACAGCACTTGATTTACTGGAATTAAAAAAAGGACAGACCCTGCTGGAGCCGGGCAGCGGTGACGGACGGGTGCTGGCAGAAGCGGCCCGACGGGGTATAAAGGGCATCGGCATAGAGCTGAACCCGATAATGGTACTGGTCTCGCTGTATGTTACGCGGAAATACCGCAAGGATGTAAAAATTATCTGGGGTAATTTTTGGCGCAAGGACTGGTCGGAAGCCGACGGCATATACTTGTTCCTAATAGACAAATATATCGGCAGGTTCGACAAACGGGTGAAGAAACTTCCGAAAAAGCCCGTCAAGGTGGCAAGCTTTGCCTTTAAGATACCGAATAAAAAACCCCTGCGCGAAAAAGACGGCGTGTTTTTGTATCAATATGACTAACTCTGTGTGTTAACATAAGAATTATGAATAATGAACGCGGCGCGATGAGCCTGATGATGGCCGCATGGATAGTTACCGGATTGGTCTTTATTGCTACGGCCAGTTTTGCAACATGGGCTTTCCTATCGCGCCAGGACTATAAGAACAACGCCGATCAGAAAATCAAGGCTGCGGTAGAGGTGACCGAAAAGAATGTCGCAGCCGAGAAGGACAACGAATTCGTGGAGAAAGAAAAATACCCGCTCAAGGCATACAACGGTCCGGCCGATCTGGGCGCTTTTACGCTTGAGTACCCCAAAACCTGGAGCGCATACGTTTCGACCGGCGGCGGAGTTAACAATGAATTTATCTTTCATCCCGATGTGGTCAGGGCGGCTAATTCCGGGCAGCAGCAATACGCGCTTAGGGTAACCATCGAAGAGACGGAATACAACCAGGTAATTACCCAATACGATAGCCAGATACAGCAGGGAAGCGCGACGGTCGTGGCCTATTCGCTGCCGAAAGTCCCTTCGGTCGTGGGCGTAAGGTTCGACGGTGAGATAGAAGTCGGCAAACCGGGCGCGCTGGTGGTTCTGCCGTTGCGCGATAAAACTATCAAGATAGCCTGCGAGATCCCGGACAGGCTGAATGATTTTAACAGGATCATTCTTCCCAGCTTCTCCTTCAATCCTTAGGATTGTTTAAAACACACTGATTTTTATTCATGCTTGAGCTTGCTGTCGGGCAGTTGGCGCGTGCTAAAATTAGGACGTATCGAAAGTGGGGTAGCGAGGGTGCAAAAACACCGGGAAGACAAAAACTTATACTCTGCGCCGGACCAATTGTTGAGGGCGTTGGCAAGAGAGCTGAAAAACCCTTTGATATTGATTGCCCGCCGCTCGGAGCTGGAAAAAAACGCTTCGAACGGGCCGCAAGCTTATGAAACATTACAGCAAACCGCCGAAAATGCGCTCCAGCTGATCGACAGCTATATGCTTATGGCCCAATCCGAATATGGCCAGCGCAGTCTGCCATTGGAAACGGTGGGCATAGGCTCGGTGGTTTATGAAGTAGTACGCGATCTTACGCCGCATACCAAAGTCCGGGAAATAGATTTTGCTACCGAAGTGAAGGCCGGGGATGTTATGGCCAACCGCGAAGGACTGAAAGCGATTATCTGGTGCCTGTGCGAGCTCATGGTAGCGCAAAATGGCGATGGCGGACAGATTAAGAAAAAGGTACGTATCAAGACGATGAAGCAAGACAGGAAGGTTTCAATATCCGTGCTGAGCAGTGATATGGACATCACCAACAGCGATATAGACGCGGCACGCCGAATTCAGGGTATGTCACATCTGGCGGGCGGCAAATTAAGCGACAGCGGGATAAGGCTGGCTATAGCCGATGTCCTGACAAGCTCGTTGGGCAGTAGACTTAAAGTAAGAAAAATAAACGGCTTAAAGGGTCTTTGTTTTGAGCTGGCAGGCAGCCGCCAGTTACAGTTGGTATGAATGCACATGAGTAGTACTGACGTTTTGATAATCGAGCCGTCGGCAGACCTGGCAAGTGTGCTAACAGCAGCGTTTGAACGAAAAGGTTTGAGGGCAGCTTCCGCACATACTGCCCAGGAAGGTATAGCCATGGCGGACAAAAGACCGCCGCGGATGATAGTGATGGAGCTTATCATGCCGAATCATAACGGAGTGGAATTCATCCATGAGTTCAGATCTTATCCCGAGTGGATGAGGGTGCCGATAATCATCTATAGCCATCTGGCACCCGGCGAACTGGACCTGCCGCCGCACAAACTGGAAGAAATAGGTATAAGAGGCCATTTTTATAAGCCAAACACTTCCCTCGCGGAGTTGGTCGGAGCCGTGGAGTCTGCTTTTGCGACGGAATATAACTGATCTGGCCATAGTTTTATCACGTGTCGATTATCAGGAAAAGGACCGCATCATAACGGTACTGACGGAGAATCACGGTAAATTGCGCGCGATCGCCAGAAGTGTACGTTCGAGCAAAAGCCGCCTGGCCGGCGGTATCGAGCTGTTCGCGGAGAATGAACTCGGACTGGCGGAAGGCCGGGGGGAGCTTCATACGCTTACGCATAGCAGGATGAAGCGGTATTTTGGCAATATTGCTAAAGATACCGAAGCGACCATGTACGCTTATGAGTGCTTGAAGACTGTTGGCAAACTGACTCCGGAAAACGCCGGCGAGGAATATTATGATGATCTGGTGCGTTTACTAACGGCCTTGGACGCGCACAGGATACCGTTGGATCAGATCAGGATATGGTATGGTTTGAAACTGCTAAAGACCCTAGGTGCTTCACCGAACCTTACAACCGGGCCGCAGGGCAAGCCGCTTTCTGAAGGAGGACGGTATCAATACGACTTTGATAAACATTGTTTTTATACAAAACCGGACGGACCGTATAGGGCAGACCATATCAAACTGCTGCGCCATCTAAGCCGAGCAGGCAAACCGGTCGAAGTGATGCGTCTTGATGATGAGATAACCGGTTCGCTGCAGCGGTTGACAAGCTTGCTGGTAAGCTCGCATATTAAATAGTTATTACTAATCTGTTAGAATAACTGCAAATGGCAAGTGAAGTTAAGCTCGAAGATATTGTTAGCTTATGCAAGCGCAGAGGGTTTATTTATCAGGGCTCCGAGATTTACGGCGGTCTCTCCGGCACTTGGGATTACGGTCCGCTCGGTGTGCGTTTGAAGTGGAACATCATGGATCTTTGGTGGAAAACGTTCGTTGATGACCGCGATGATATATATGGCGTCGAAGCCGCCATCCTTATGAATAAAAAGGTCTGGGAAGCCAGCGGACATACAACCGGCTTCAATGACCCGCTAGTGGAATGCCAAAATTGCAAAGCCCGCTTGCGCCAGGACCACATAGAAAAGGATAAATGTCCGGTCTGTGGCACCGTCGGCAAATTCAGCGAACCGCGTCAATTCAATATGATGTTCAAGACCAATGTCGGTCCGACCGAAGACGAAAATTCTCTGAGCTACCTGCGGCCGGAGACAGCTCAAGGAATATTTACCAATTATAAAAATGTAGTCGACAGCTTCTATCCCGATATTCCTTTTGGCATCGGGCAAATGGGCAAGGCGTTCAGAAATGAAATCAGCTCCCGCGATTTTGTATTCCGAAGCCGTGAGTTCGAACAGATGGAGATAGAATATTTCGTTCACCCGGATACCTGGAAAAAAGAATTCGACAAATGGGTCAAGGATATCCGTGCGTTTTTGGATGAGCTCGGTCTGCCGGAAGATAAGATCCACGAACTGGACGTGCCCGAGGCTGATAGAGCGCACTATTCTAAAAAAACAATTGATTTTGAGTTCGACTTCCCGCACAAACGCGACGAACTGCTGGGCTTGGCATACCGGACGGACTACGATTTGGCTAATATCCAAAAGGCTACAGGCAAAAGCATGCAGTACCGGCCGAAAGACGGTTCCGAGCCGTTCGTTCCGCATGTGATCGAGCCAAGCTTCGGCGTAGAACGCGCTGTCATGGCAGTGCTTGCAAGTGCATACACAGAAGACGAAGTAGACGGCGAAAAACGAATCTTTCTGAAACTACCGGAGCATCTGGCCCCTGTGAAGGTTGCGGTTTCGCCACTGCTTAAGAACAAACCGGAGCTGGTCAAAAAGGCCAAGGAGGTTTATAAAACACTTAAAAAAGAATTCGGCAACGTAATGTACGATGACAACGGTAATATCGGCAAACGCTACCGCCGCCAAGACGAAATCGGCACGCCGCATTGCGTAACAATCGACTTCGATACATTGGCTGACGACACCGTAACCCTCCGCAACCGGGACAATACCAAACAGAAGAGAGTAAAAATAGATAGATTAACGGAAAGTTTATGAACCCCAAACAAGGAGATGTTTGGGTAGTTGCCGGGCCGGTAGGTGCTGGGAAAACAACAGTTGCTAATATTTTGCTTTCAAAACTAAACCCGATACCGGCGCTTTTGGATAAAGACACTATTTACGGCCCGTTCGTTTCCGCTACGCTTGCTGCCGCCGGTCGGCCGGAAGGTGAGCGGGAAGGTGAATGGTACGACAAAAATATAAAGATTCATGAATATGCAGGCATGACGGAAACCGCAAAAGAAGTCAGGTCATACGGATGTTCCGTGTTATTGTCCGGGCCGTTTACGGGCAGAATACATGATGCCAAAGCTTGGGGTGAATGGGTAAAACAGCTTGGAGGCGGAACGGTCAGGTTGGTGTGGGTGAAGTCGGACAAGGAAACACTATGGCAGCGTCTGAATTCCAGGAATTCAAAGCGGGATGCGCAGAAAATAGCAAAATTTGATGAATTTATACAATCTATGAAAGTCGATATACCACCGCCTATACCGCATATAACAATAGACAACAGGCTATCAGCCGAGCAAACGCTGGAAGAACAGATTACTGAAGTTTTGAAACAACTATGAAAACTTTGTTTATGGATGCATGCACTTGGCAATGCCTTGATGTTTATTTGGATATGAAGCATAATTTAAAAATTAACGGAGTAGCTGATGGGTTGGTTGCGCGATAGTTTTGAAGCGGTAGGTAGAGAATCTTTGCTCAGACAGGCAGTGAAAGAACCACCGATGACCGATGAGGAATATGTCGGGCCTCATATAGATACAAGCGCTGCTATTTCCAGGGGTAAAGGAGAGCTTGCTAGGTTTACAGCAACGATTGTTGTGGTAGGCTCGATAGTAGCATTCGCTTCCAGTGAGGTGAATAGTAGTTCGGAAGCCGAACACCCGCCTATCCAACCACCACCGCAATGTCCGGCGCCGGGAATGCAGCACGTTTAGTATTATTGGGGATTATGAAAGCACCTTTTGATTTTTATGAAAACGGCTTCGGCTATATACGCTTAGAAAATTTAAAATTGAATGAAGAATTACCTGACACTATAACGGTCGAAAGTGACGAAATGGTGAAAAAACCGGAGTTCCACATATCTTTGGTATGGGTAGGCAGACTTGCGGGGATGATCAACGAAGATGATCAAGAAGTAATTAGTGTCGAAATGATAAAAGAGTTTGAAAAATTTATAAAAAAATACTCACTCACAGATTATAAGCTGACGCGAGAATTGCGCTTGGTGAGAAAGGGCGAACAAAAAACCGTGATAGCCATGGTTAGCATGCCGAACCTGGATATTTTCTTTGAGAAATTAAGTAAAAAATATGATGTAAATTTGCCGGTTCAGCCAACGCACATTACGCTTTATACCTTGCCGACGGACAAAATAGGCATAGGCATATTGTCATTCGGAGAACTCGACACCTATTCGGAACCCATAAATATAACCGAACTTCAAAGCCTGTTATGATTAGGGTATGAGTAAAAGATTATATAGGTCGAATGAGGACAGGGTCATTGCCGGAGTTTGCGGCGGGATAGCTCAATATTTTAATATTGATCCCGTCATACCCAGAGTAGTGGCGCTTATACTGCTGTTACCCGGCGGTCTGCCCGGACTGATCCCATACGTTTTCTTATGGATTGCCGTGCCTGATAACCCCAACAAGAAAAAATAATTTAAATCGCGTTGTCTTCGTAGGTTCTAGGCTTCAGCCATTTGAACTTGCTTATATATTCAGCGGTGAACTTATAAGGCAGAATCGCCTCAATTTTGAAATTGAGGCGATTTTTTAACTCGTCTGCAAGCTCTTGATTGGGCTTGGCTTGTGCTAGCGTGACGTGCGGGACGAAATCCCGGTTTGATTTATCTATGGCGGCTTGGGGCAGGAGTTTCATGAGCTCGCTTTGCAGATTTATAAGCTCCGGACCCTCAACCTCAATATATAAAACACGGTTTTCGAACGTACGTGTACGCGCCAGCTTGATAGAAATGGGTAGATAATGTTGGGCTACTGTTTTGAATCGCGGAACATATGTTTCCACTGGTAAGCTATCGAGAACATTCGGCGGGACCAGTGTTATATGCGGCTGGAAAGGTTTCATTACCGGATGTCCCTCTAAAATTTCCTTTTGGATGGCCTCTATATGCCGGCTGACATCTTTCGGCAGACTGATGGCTATGAAGTACCGCTCATTCATGCACCTAGTATAAACGCAAAGAAATTTAGACATACATAGCAATTTATGGTATAATCATTAAATAATGAGTGTTGAATCGCAAATTGAGGCATTGGAATTGGCGCCGGATCGGCTAAGTACTGTTGAGTTTAGCCGGGAAGAAATGGCTATGATCATGAACCAAAACCCGGATTCACCGAAAACTTCAGTAGCGAACTTTAATGTTATGGCGGCCTTTCTTGTAGAGCATATAGGTTTTTTCGAAGAAGAAGTAACGGAATGGTTCAGAGAAAATGACAAAAGGCTTGGCGGCAGAAGCCGGCTAGAGGTTTGGCCCGACGAAGATGGGTTTGAAGAAGTTTTTACCCGTGCATTGGAAATTAAAAGAGAAATCGACGAAGATTTACTTGACGATGAATTAAAAAACGGAAAACTGACAGCGAATTTATAAGCCCTATCTGCTATGCCAGAGGTTTGACCGTAATATCGGTTATAAGTTAATCGCCTATGTTATTTCTTGGACCTTTTGGCGTTGTTATAAGCCTGCTCTAAGATTCGCCCGGCAAGCTCGCGCCCGCCGAGACCAAATGCCAGCGCCAGCGCGAAGACAATTCCGGCTACGATGAGCGTTATGTTGGCGGCTAGGATGGTGGTATCAAAACCGAGCTGATCGATTGCCATCAGGCCACCGAAGATGATCAGAACGTATTGGGTAATCACACCTATGGTGTGACTGTAATCCACCCGCATATGCGAGAGTGAAGCGGACACTGCGTCCTTGACCAGTCGCGCTCCGGCGACGGTTACCGTCAACACTATAGCCGCAGCTAATACGTTAGGCAGATATCCGAGCAATTCGCGGATGACATCGCGCATAGCGGTCAAGCCGAGCACATCGGCGATGGCCAGCGCGAAGATCACGATTATCACCCAGAACGTAATACGGCCGGATACGTCAATGAAATCTACGTTGACTTCGGCCGTCTTGAGCGTCTTGGATACGCTTTTGCTCTTGAGAAGCTTGTTAAGACCTATTAATTCTAAAACTTTTTCTACTGCCGCTTTGGCAAGTTTGGCAAAAACTATCGCTACGATAAGCAATAAAATCGCGCTGAACAGTTTCGGCAGATAAGAACTGATAGCCGACCAGAACTCATTGGCCGAATCGCTCAGCACTTCGTTAAAACCTTTTGTATTTTCCATTATCCCTCCTTATAGGCTAATAATATAAGTGTACCAAACTGTTCGCATGATACAAGTACGGCTCGCTTGGACAAATGGTATATTGATTAAATGGCCAGGTTTGAAGCGATACATTTCGACATGGACGGTGTAATCGCCGATACGGAACCGCTGCACGTGGCAGCGGAGAGGCAGACGTGCACGGATTATGGATTTGATGTGAATCCGGAGGATTGGACTGGATTCAAGGGCCGACGGGCCGAAGATATATTCAACCATTTGATTGAGCATTACGGTGACCCGGCAGTACACACCGCGGACAGTCTGATAGATCATAAGACCAATCTGTTTTTAGAGCTGGCAAAAGACAGGCTCAAGCCGATAGATGGTGTGCTGGATTTCTTAGCGTGGGCAAGGGAGAGCCACAAGAAGGTATCGCTGGTAACATCCAGTAATAGACGGATACAGGACTTTATCGTAGGAACTTTAGGGATCAGGGATTTATTCGATACGTTTGTCAACGGCAATGATATAACTAAGGGCAAGCCGCACCCCCAGCCTTACTGGATGGCACTAAAATCCGTGGGCGTGGCCGGAAACAAATCGGTAGTAATCGAGGATTCCTCCAGCGGTATACGTTCGGCCAAAAGCGCCGGATGCAGTGTCCTGGCCATCGCAACCTCCCATTCGCCGCAGGAACTCAAGCTTGAACGTCCGGACTTCATCGCCGAGGACTATCTGTACGCGCGAAATCTGCTGGCCTGAAGTAATGATATGATTAATTGAACGTATCTAGGTTCGGTGTATATGAAGGCAAACGGAATAGTAATCAGGCACAAGCGCAACGGCACGAAATTCGGTTATCCGACGGCGAATATAGTGTTCGAGGATAAATCATTTAGCGGCCTGTTCGTCGGTAATACCAAGCTTTTGTCCACGGACGATGAAAAAGTCAAGCAGACGTTCGCCGGGCGGGAATTACCGTCGATAATATTCATCGGCACGGCGGAAACGCTGGATGAGACTGAGCACCGGCTGGAGTCGCATATCCTAGACTTTCCTTTGATCGACCTGTATGACAGCGAAATCGAGATTACGGTACTGGATAAACTGCGTGATAATAGAAAGTTCGAGAGTGTAGAGTTGCTTATCGAACAGATGAAAAAAGACGAGCGTGATGCCCGCCGCTGGTTCGCCAAAGAGAATCTGCGATGATTGATGAACGGTTCGTCATATTGGCGGTCATTGTTAATTTTGCCGGGAGTTTAAATTACCTAGTTAACACTCTGAAAGGAGATACAAAGCCTAACCGTGTCACGTGGTTTTTGTGGGCACTATTTCCGATGATTGCTTTTAGTGCAATGCTTGATAAGGATGTTGGAACAACTCCCTTGGTCCTGACTTTTATGTCCGGATTTATGCCATTAATGATCTTCTCAGGATCTTTTATTAACAGGAATGCTTTCTGGAAAATTACTAGATTTGATTGGACTTGCGGTATTTTATCCTTCGCAGGATTAATTCTATGGTTTATAACTCGTGAAGGTAATATAGCAATAGCGTTAAGTATACTAGCAGATGCTTTGGCGCTGCTTCCTACTCTCGTAAAGTCATATAAATTTCCCAAAACTGAGAGCTGGGCAGCTTTCGGCGGCGCTGCAGCTGCGGCTTTCATCACTATGTTAACAATAAAAGTTTGGACTTTTGCTGCAGTTGCATTTCCGCTTTATATATTTATCGTGTGTGTGATACTTTCTGTACTTATTAAATTTAAAATCGGTCCGAAACTGACACCAAGTATCAAAGGAATCCCCAATGATTGATGAACGGTTCGTCATATTGGCGGTCCTGGTGGATGTATGGGGCAGTCTGGCTTACGTCATCGACACGGCGAAAGGAATAACCAAACCGAACCGTGTTACGTGGTTTTTGTGGACTCTTATACCGGTAGTCGCATTGGTCGGTATGTTTGACGAGAAGGCGAGTATGACTTCCATAATCTTAGTGGGGGTATTCGGACTTATGCCGCTTATAATATTTATAACTTCGTTTTTAAACAAGAAAGCTTATTGGAAAATAACCCGTTTTGATTGGATTTGCGGTATTCTCTCCGCGGCCGGTATCCTAGCCTGGCTGGCAACCGGCAATGGTAATCTGACGATAATATTCTCGATGGTGGCCAACTTCTTCGCTTGGCTGCCGACTTTGGTAAAGGCCTTCCGGGTTCCGGATAGCGAAAGCTGGCTGGCATATTTTAACGGGGCGCTGGCCTCGTTTTTAACACTTTTGACAGTAGGACAATGGTCATTCGCTTCGGTTGCCCTGTTGATATATTTCACCATAAGCTGCAGCGTTACTTTCGCTTTGGTTAAGTTCAGACTAGGGCTGAAATTATTGAAACTACCCGGGGCGCAGACCTGATATTATTATTGTATGAAAGTAACCAAATACGAGCAAAGCTGTCTGCTAATAGAATATCGTGGGAGCAGAATATTGATCGATCCCGGATTTCCTTTTGCTGGCAGGCATGATATCTCAGAACTGGGCAGGCTGGATGCCGTATTCATTACCCATGAGCACCCTGATCATTTCGATAAAGATATGTGCGAAAAACTGGCAGATGAAACGATAGTACATGTCAATGAGAGCACGGCCAAGCAATTAAATAATCCTAAGAAGATCGTCATTAAAAACCATGACTTGATAGAGGTAGGGAAATTCAAGATAAAGGTTATCGAACTGCCACACTGTCTGATGCCGGACGGCAGCGAAGGACCGCAAAATGCGGGGTATCTAATAAATGATAAATTGTTCCACCCAGGCGACGGGATAAAATTGGATGGTTTGAACGTAAAAAATCTGGCCTTGCCCATAACGGGCCCCGATATATCGCCTAAGGCAGCATTTGAGTTCGCCCGGCAAGTCGCGGCGAAGAAAGCGCTGGCTATCCATTATGATACTTTTGGAGCTAACGCGGATTATTATCAGGATCGCGCTAAGGCTACCAAGCAGCCGTTTAAGCTAGTAGTTTTGCGCCCCGGCGAATCAATGAAAATCTGATGAATCCCGTAGTGAGCCTCCAGGTTGCTTTGCAAAGACTGTCAATATTCAATGGGGTTTTATTACATAAAGATAATTCAGTATCCAAAGAAAGATGTTTGTGTAACGAAAGTTCTTGGAGGTCTACTACGGGATGAAGATTACCGAATTCGGCAACCCAATACTGCGCCAAAAGCCTAAAAAACTGACCGTCAAAGAAATAAAATCCGAAACAACCCAAAGACTCATCAAGCGGATGCGTGAATTTTTGCTGAGCAAGAAACTGGGGGTCGGCTTGGCCGCGCCACAGGTCGGAAAAGGGTTAGCTCTGGCCGTCATTTGTATCCGACCGGTGGAACATCGGGAAGATGTAGAAGAATTCGATCTAGTGATAATCAATCCGGAGATCACCCGTACGTTCGGGCGAAGGGTGCAACAATGGGAAGGTTGTATCAGCGGCGGTTCGCTCAAAGGCGGATTATTTGCCAAGGTACCAAGATATAAAAAGCTGGAATTAAGCTATAAGGACGAAAAAGCCCGGCCTCAGAAAAAGGTTTTTGAAGGCTTGCCGGCGCATGTGATACAGCACGAGATCGATCATTTAAACGGCGTGCTGTTCGTAGAAAAGGTTAAAGACCGCAGGACGTTCGTAACCTATAACGAATACGTCAAAATCGCCAAATCGGACAAAAAATAAATTTTAACTGACTAAAGTATCCAGCAACGCCATGCGTATGTAGAGTCCGTTGCCGGCCTGCTCGAAATATTTTGCACGCGAGTCCTTGTCAACCTCCGGGTCGATTTCGTCAATCCGCGGCAGGGGATGAAGTATGATCGAATCTTTCGGCAGCTTGGCGATGTTGGTCTTGGTCAGGGTGAAACCGCCGCTGTTTATGGAGCCGGGTTTTTCTAACCTTTCTTTTTGCAAACGGGTCCAATAAACTACGTCAGCGCCGGGAAAAACCTCGGTTACATCGCTGGTCTCGTCATAAGTCGTGCCGCTTTTTTTCAGCATTTGTTTGATGTCCTTTTCCATCTGAAGTTCGGGTACGGAAACGAAACTTATATGGTTATTCGGGTACAAGGACATCAGGCGGCAAAGCGATCTGATGGTACGGCCGTATTTAAGGTCGCCACCGGCGACGATCCTAAGGTTGTCCAGGCGACCGAAATGCTTCTTTATCGTATAGGCATCCAAAAGCGCCTGGGTAGGATGTTCGCCGGTACCGTCGCCGGCATTGATAATCGGTATCTTGCTGACCGATGCGGCCTTGTTCGCCGCACCATTTTCACGGTGGCGGATTATTATCGCAGACAAGCCGTATTGATTAAGGACGTTTACCGTATCTTCTATAGTTTCGCCTTTGGCGGCTGATGAAAATCCGGCCGCGTTTTCGGTGGATATGACATCAATGCCCAGTTTCAGCGCGGCTGTCTCAAAACTGAGCCGGGTCCTGGTAGAGGGTTCATAAAAAAGCGTGCATATCTGCTTGCCCGCGTATTTGCTTGATAGCTTTTTGGCGGCCACAGGATCATTCAGCCGGGTTTCTATGGATTCGGCAAGGGAGAACAACTCTTCTAATGTCGAGGTATCGAATTGATCTATCGACAGTACGTTTGAGATGCCCATATCTGAATGGACATTCTGATGTATTTCCCGGGATAAATCAAGCGTCCGGGCTGGTATACTGTTTAATGAACCAAAAATTAAAAAGATGAATCCCGTAGTGAGCCCTTGATTACGATTATGTTTTACGTTTATTTATTAAGGTCCAAAACAAGAATATACGTTGGCATAACAACCGACTTAAAAAAACGCGTCACAAAACATAACGCCGGTCAAAATGTATCAACGAAGGCCTATCTGCCCTGGAAACTGATATTTTATGAAGCTTATATTAATCGTCAAGATGCCGCAAGACGTGAAAAATATTTAAAGACAACTCAAGGCAGGCAAGCAATAAGAAGGATGTTAAGATGTACTTTAGAGAATCAGAAATTAACACATTTTGACTATCAAGGATCTACTACGGGATGAAAGAAGAACAAAACGCAGCGATTTTCCCAAAACATTTTTTCTGGGGTGCAAGTGTGTCCGCGCATCAGGTTGAAGGCGGCAACCATAACCAGTGGACGGTCTGGGAGCTGGAAAATGCCACCCGGCTGGCGCAAACCGCGCATATAAGATTGGGAAGACTCTCGAGTTGGGAAAGGTTCAAAGACCAGGCTGAAGAACCTGATAATTACGTGTCCGGCGTTGCCGTGGACCACTACAACCGTTACAGGGAAGACTTTGACTTGCTAGAAAAACTTAACCTTAATTCCTTCCGTTTTACTATCGAGTGGTCAAGGATCGAACCCGAAGAAGGCAAATGGAACCAGGAAGCCATAGAATATTACAGAAACTATATAAAAGAGCTAAGAAAACGCAAAATAGAGCCGTTCTTGAACATCTGGCATTGGACTCTGCCGGTATGGTTCGCTGAAATAGACGGATTTGAGAAGAAAGACAATCTACGGTATTTTGAGAGGTTCGTCGAAAAGATATGTAAGTCGGGACTGTTGGATGAAGTCGAATATGTCCTGACAATTAATGAGCCGAGCAACTACGCGAGCTTCGGTTATCTGCTGGGCGAATGGCCGCCCCAACAGAAGAATTTCTGGAAGTTCGCCAAAGTTTATTGGAATATGACGAAAGTCCATAAGCAGTCTTATAAGATAATCAAGTCCCACAAACCGGCCATACAGGTGGGGTTGGCAATGATATTGGCCAATATTCAGGCCAAACACCCGCATAACATCCTTGATGAAGCCTCGACCAAGATTATGAGGTATATATGGAACTGGTGGTTTTTAAAGCGCATAAAGCGCAAGCTGGATTTTGTCGGTGTGAATTATTATTTCAGCGATTATTACACCGGTCTTGGCCGGCGTGAGAATCCTAAAGTTCCGGTAAGCGATTTGGGATGGTATGCAGAGCCGGAAGGGCTTTATCCGATTTTGCTCAGGACCTGGGCCAAGTTCAAGAAACCGATATTTGTTTCCGAAAGCGGTATAGCCGATCAGGATGATGAGCTTCGGCGCTGGTGGATACAGGAAAACCTGGTCGCTATGGAGCGCGCGCTTAGCGAGGGTGTCGATCTGCGCGGGTACTTTCACTGGAGCCTGCTGGATAACTTCGAGTGGGCTTACGGCTGGTGGCCTAAGTTCGGGCTGGTCCGAGTAGATAGAAAAAACGGCATGAAACGGGCTATCCGGCCAAGTGCCAAGTGGTTCGCGAACTGGATTGCCAAGCTGGAGTAAACCACATAGGGTATAAAATGCTCGGCCGCGAGAGTATTTTTAGCAAAAAGATTAAAAAATGTGTTCAATAGCTTTAAAATAAGATTATAACCAAGGAGAACGTCATGCAAAAGATACCGAAAAAACTCCCGGACAGGCTCGTTGAAGAAGGCCTGGAGGTCGTTGTAGCAAAAGCCAAAGACGTACCTGAAAAGTACATAAAACAGATTATAAAGAAGTCCCGCGAACCGCATGTCATGAAATTCGAAGGTCATGAAGATGCCGGCGGCAGGTTCAAAGATTTGCCGTCTTATAAAGAATGGGCAAAAAAGGAGCGGCTGGTCTATCTTTTAATCCGTAAGTCCGGCAAGGACAAGTCCGACGATGTCGGCGGTATAATCTGGTTCGGAAAGCGCCGGAATGAGCATGTCGACCCATTATATGATCTGACCTTCGGTATACGACTGTATGAAGGCTGCGTGGGCAAGGGCCTTGCCGTACCTTTTATGAAAGCCACTCATGAAGATTTGAAGCGTTTTTATCCTAACCAGGCGGTATGGCTGGATTTTGTGGAAGATAATATAGCGGCCAAAAAAGCCTACGAATCGTTCGGCTACGAACATCTGATCAAGGCCGAGGGCCGTATGGCCATGGGCTATAAGATAGGGGAATAATTGAAAAGGATAGCGGTCATCGGCGGCGGACACGGCAGCAGCATCGTGCTGACTGCCCTCAAAGACAGTGGGCGTCATCTGAGTGCTATTCTCTCCATGACTGATGACGGCGGCTCTACAGGCAGGCTTAAAAAAGAACTGGGCACCTCGGCAGCCGGCGACATCCGCCAATGTCTGGTTGCGTTGGCTGATAACCCCGAAGTAGCCAAGTTATTCGGCTACCGGTTCGAAAGCGGCGAACTTAGCGGTCACAGCTTGGGGAATCTGTTCCTAGCCGCGGGAGAATTACAACACAAGGACATAGAACAAAGCATAGAAATTGCAAAAAAAGCGCTTAAGGTAGGGGCTGATGTCATACCATCGACCCTTGATAGGTGTGAACTGCAGCTGGACTTGCAGGGTAAACACTACGGCGGGGTTTATGAGATAGCGAACAAAGATTTCGACGGCATAAGACCCCACCTGTCTATAGAACCCTCTGCCGGGTTGTCAAAAACTGCTGGGGAGGCTGTCCGCAAAGCCGATTTCATCATCATTGCGCCCGGTAATTTCTATTGCTCGATAATGCCCGCCTTGATGGTACAAGGAATGGTAAAAGCCATAAATGAAGCACCCGCCAAGGTTATATTGGTAGCGAACTTGATAAACCGCATTGATCAGACGGGCGGTTTTAATGCCACCGATTACGTCGATGAGATCAGGCGGTTGGCAGGTGATTTGCGGTTGGATGCTCTGATTTACAATACGTCTGATATCGCAAAAGCTTGTCTGCGGGAAGGGGAAGAACCGGTGCGTACTGCCAATGCGGCCGACCCGGGATACAGTTTGGTCGGCAGGGAAATATCCGATGATGATCAGGTGAAAAATGACATCAACGATAAGATTGCACACGTCAGGTCACTCGCCAGACATGATAAAGCAAAACTCGCGGCCGTTTTAGAGGAAGTCATGGATAATTAGTTCCGATGGCAGCTGATGACTTGTATATCCTAGATTTCGACCGTACCCTGTTGGATGTTTACGCAGTCATGGAGCTCACCGAGAGAGCATGCGATATAGTCGGTATTGAATTTGCTGGCATCGGCAAGGATCAGGTTGATGCATCGGCCGAAGCCAGGTCTTATAGTCCGCTTGAGACTATCAAGATGGCAGGGGGAGATAAACTCATGCAATTCAAGCAAGGGTTCATCAATCTGGCCGACCCGGACAAACTGGTGTTTCCCGACGGGCGTAGATATCTGGAAACTCTAAAAAAGAAGGATAAACCACATATGATCCTTACTTATGCCGTCGATATCGAATGGCAGAAGATAAAGCTGGAAGCCAGCGGTCTGATAGATGTGCCGCATGTGATAACCCTGGACCCTAAGAAAGGCCAAATTATCGCAAACTGGCTTAATCAGGGAGGCAAGTATGACCCAGGCTTGCCCGGAATCAATCCTGCCGGGCGCATCGTGTTGATAGATGATCGGTTGCGGGCATTCGAGTATTTTCCTGACGACTGCAAAGGCTTTTACCTGGCACGGGAAAGAAACGACCGGGCGGACCTACCGGATAACGTCAAAATGATTAGTAGCCTTGACCAGATAATTGACAAAATATGAAATAACGATTTTTAATAGCGTATTAAAAACGACGCGGACACCAGATATAGCGCACATGGCTTTCCCTGTGGAAAACTATGGGTATTTTGTCTGTGAATATGCTAAAAAACCCTTGTATGTGGGAGATTGTGGGTAGTAAACTCTTGTTAGTGGGTAATCGTAGGTAATCAAAATAATTATCTGCGCATAGCCCCGCTCCTTATAACGAAGTATTGCAGTCTGGTTACAGATTGCTTCACTCGGATAGGAGCGGGGGCAAAAATAAAAACCACTGCAACACTAAATAACTTTTATGGCCACACTAGACTACTTTGAGAGGAAACTGGACGAAAAGAGGCGGTTAACAATACCGACCGAGCTTCGTCATCAGTTTGCAACCGGAGCGGTAGTGACCAGAGGGTTCGGTAGATATCTCCACCTCTATCCCAAAGAAGTTTGGGATAAACGAGTGGAGCCGAAGCTCGACGGCGATATTTTGGATGAAAATATCGCGGATCTGAACGTACGGTTCAGAATGGGCAAGGTGAATACCGAACTGGATGGGAAACAAGGACGGATTACGCTGGAGCAGCACTTGCTTGATTACAGCGGAATCGACCGGGAAGTAGTAGCTGTGGGAGTCGGTCAATACTGGCGTCTGATGACACCGGAAGAGGCTGCTCGCATCCTAAAGAAGTGATTTAGCGTACCTTAACAAACAATAGCACCCGTATTTTCCTAAGGAAAAGAGAAGCCCGAGCGTCGGATTCATTCCGTGGCCCGGCACGATGAGAAAAACCGCAGGTTTGTCTCATTACACGAGGTTAGCTATTCGGCAGTCAGTAAGTGGATATTTAGGGTAACCACTTTAAAAACCCTCGTTCTTTCTATTCAAACACCTCCCAAAACTCCACCTCACACATAAGTCTCTCAAAGAATCACGGTTTGTAAGAGCATCTTATGATAAGCACGAGAAGCTTATCTGCTGTTACATCAAGACCAGTGTTTCAAACAAAAACAAAAACAACGCAAAAACAAAAAACTGACTGCTGAATAGGTGACCTTGTAAAACAAAAATAAAAACAAAAACAAAAATACAAGTAGGATCACCATGAACAAACAAAAACATGTCCCTGTGCTGGCACAAGAAGTGCTGGCGTGGTTGGACCCCAAGCCGGGAGATCAATATCTTGATCTGACGGCAGGTTACGGCGGCCATGCGCGGATGGTATTGAAGCGCATAGACGACAATGGCCAAGCGACCCTGGTAGACAGGGACGAAGAAGCCATAAGTGCCCTCAAAGGAGCCTTTGCAAAAGATTCAAGAGTGGAAATCATGCATACGGACTTCCTCTCGGCCAGTCAACAACTGCTGGATAAGGGTAAACGCTATGACATTGTTTTTGCGGATCTTGGCGTATCGTCACCGCACCTTGACAATATGGAAAGAGGTTTCTCGTTCGCGGGTAACGGACCGTTGGATATGCGTATGGACCGGTCGCAGGCGCTCACTGCCGCAGACATCATTAATGGATATGCGGTCGATAAGCTTGCTAAGATCTTCCGTGAATACGGCGAGATCCGGGGCGCGCATAGGCTGGCGGCTCATCTCGTAGAACACCGGCCGTACAAAAGCACTAGCCAATTGGCGAACAAAATTGTTCAATTGCGCAAACGTAAATCTCGCATCCACCCGGCCACGCAGATTTTTCAAGCACTGCGGATAGAGGTGAACGATGAGATCGGGATGCTCAATAAAAGCTTGGGCTTATGGATTGAACTGCTAAGGCCAATGGGCAGGATAGGGGTCATATCATTCCATAGTCTGGAAGACAGGCTTGTCAAACAAGCCTTCAAAGACTATGGGGGTAATCGGTATGACGCCAGACTGCACATTCTGAATGCGAAAGTGATCAGAGGCAGCAGCGAAGAAATTGTTTTTAATCCGCGTGCCCGGAGTGCCAAACTCAGGGTGGCGCAGCGAAAATAAAAACAAAGAAAGGGAGCAAAATGCCTATACAGGTAAAAAGTACCTCCCGCGCCTATAAAGTACACGTACGCGTACTGTAAATAGGCGAACCCTTCAGGCGGACTCCGCTAAAAGCGGACTCCGCCGGGGAGGGAAAACCGGCAGTCAGAGACTGCTGAAAACAAAAATAAAAAGGAGAAACAAATGACATATTCTAGCTCAATAAGTATGGGCAGAAGACGTTTTGCCAGACGGCATCAGAATGCCGTGAGCATGGCAGAGCAGGCAAGAACAATAGGGCCGATCAGCAACAGCATAGTACTCGTCTTGCTTAGTTGCTTGTTAGGCATCTTGTATCTGACCCAGGTTACTAAAACCAATGCGACCGGTTATAAGATCAACCAGCTGAAAGAAGAGTATTCACAACTTCAGAAGGATCATGCCGAACTGGAACTTTCAGCGGCACGACTGCAGTCCATGGACCGGGTAGCGGGCAGTCCGGTTACCAAGAACCTGGTTTCGGTAGCGCCTACGACGACAGTCCAATAAACGTAAGAGGTAAGACAATTGTTGCCGCTTAAGACAAACCAGGTCAGGCTTACGCCTAGCAACCTACGGTTCGATGTTTTCTACGGGTTGCTGGTTTTAATTTTGGTCATATTCATCGTTCGTTTGTTTTATTTACAGGTTATACAACATAATCATTATAGGCAGGCGGCATTGCACGGACAGTTAAAGGAGTACAGCATTCCTGCTCAACGAGGCTCGATAAAGGCTCATGACGGTAACAATATCGTGCCTATTGTGCTCAACGAGGAAGTCTTTACTCTTTTTGCCGACCCGATCTACGTAAAAGATAAGAAAGCTGCCGCGGAAAAGCTGAGCAAGCTTACCGGTGACGACGAGGTTGAATATCTGAAGAAGATGCAGCGTGATACCCGATATGCCATACTTGCTAAAAAACTGGATGAGAACAAAAAGAAAGCCATCGAGGCGCTTGATCTCAAAGGTATCGGCCTGCGACCGGAAGCTATGCGGGTGTATCCCCAGGGTAGTTTGGCGGCTCAATTGCTGGGGTTTGTCAATGATGCGGGTTATGGGGTGTACGGCATAGAAGAGTTCATGGACAATTCCTTGCGTGGTAGGGACGGCCAGCTAAAGGCCATCACCGATATAAGAGGTGTGCCCTTGGTAGCTAATGAGGATAATGTACTTAAGGATCCAATCCCCGGTAAGGATATATTGCTTAGTATAGACATCGGTATGCAAAGCAAGGTAGAGAAGCTTTTGGCAAAGCATCTGCCTGAAGTACGGGCAGAGAGCGGTAGCGTGACAGTGCTTGATCCGAATAACGGGGAGATCAAAGCGATGGCTAATTTTCCCAGTTATGACCCGAGAAAGTATACCGAAGTCAAAGAGCAGGCGCTGTTCACCAATCCGGCAGTAAGTTCGCCGCTCGAGGTAGGCTCTATAATGAAGACCCTCACTGTAGCGGCGGGTCTGGATACCGGGGTGATCAAGCCGGATACTACATTCTTTGATAAGGCGCAGTTCACGGTCGACGGGTATACCATACGCAACGTCGAGGAAGACGGCGGACCGCAAACCCGGAGCATAGCCGACATACTGCAGTATTCATTAAATACCGGCGCGACATATATTCTCCAGCAAATGGGCGGCGGCGAAGTCAATAAGAAAGCCCGGGATACTTGGCATGATTACCTGGTCAATCATTATTACTTCGGCCAGAAGACCGGAGTAGAGCAGGGCTATGAAGCACCGGGTGTGGTACCCGGACCGACGGACGGTTTCGCGCCCAGTCTAAAATATGCCAACATGGCTTTCGGCCAAGGCTTCACGGTTACTCCGCTGCAGATGGCCGCCGCATTCGCTTCGACGATTAACGGCGGGACGTATTATCAGCCGCATTTGGTGGATGGTGGTAAGAACTCCGAATGGATAAAAAATAAAAATGTGATCAAGCCGCAGGTTTCTAAAACACTTAGAACCATGCATGAGAATAGCGCACAAAAGCGCTACCCGTTCATCCTGCACGATGGTTATCGGATCGGAGGCAAAACAGGGACGGCACAGGTTCCCGGACCCGACGGTACCTATTTGGAAGATGTTTTCAACGGTACGTTCATCGGATATGTAGGAGGTAACAAGCCGGCTTACGTAATAATGGTCAGGGTCGATAAACCGCGCATTTACGGCTATGCCGGATCGGTTGCCGCGGCACCGTTGTTTGCGAAGGTGTCTAATATGCTGATAGATAATTTCTCGATTCCAAGGGCTGAATAAAGGTATAATAAGTATGGATGCTAAAGATAATGACCGAAATAAAAACTCTGCAAAAAGAAAGGTCGCAACATGAATGATGCATTCCTGATAGCTTTGGAAAGCGATAGGCTGGTGCAGCTGTTATTCATGGCTTTTTCCGGTTTTGCCTTAAGCATGCTGTTGACTCCTATATATACGACCTTCGCTTACCGGCAAAAGTGGTGGAAGAAACCCAGGACTGATGCGACGACAGGGGAGAAGGCCAAGATATTCACCCAGCTGCATGCTTTGAAGCACCGGCGCAACATACCAACCATGGCCGGCTTGATATTCGTAATCTCGGTGGCTGTGGTGACTTTGTCGCTTAATTTTTCCCGGGAACAGACCTGGCTGCCTCTGGCGGCGTTTTTAGGTGCGGGTTTCGTGGGATTGATCGATGACGTGATAAACCTGCGCGGTTCGGGCAATGGCACCGGGGGATTATCCGCAAAGCTGAAGCTGGGGCTTATAACCTTGGTGGCGTTGATAGGCGGATTGTTTTTCTACTATAAGCTGGATTACAACTCGATCCAGGTGCCCGGTATCGGCGATCTGGGAATCGGTTTGCTCATAATACCGTTGTTTGTGCTGGTAGTTCTAAGTACCGCGAATGCTGTCAACATAAGCGACGGGCTTGACGGTTTGGCCGGCGGATTGGCGTCATCGGCGTTCGGAGTATATGCGATAATCGCGTTTACCCAAGGTCGGTTCGGAATCGCCGGTTTTTGCCTGACGATAGTCGGAGCCTTGCTGAGTTATACCTGGTTCAATATTTATCCGGCCAGATTCTTTATGGGAGACGTCGGTTCGTTCGCGCTGGGTACGGCGCTCGGAGTGGTAGCGATGATTACTGACACGGTGCTGCTTCTGCCGATAATCGGCGCGGTATTCGTAGTAGAGGCCGGTTCTTCGCTGATACAGATACTTTCCAAAAAATTTCGTGGCAGGAAGGTTTTCAAGGTAGCGCCGATTCACCATCATTTCGAGGCTTCCGGATGGCCGGAAACCAAAGTCACCATGCGGTTTTGGATAATGGGGCAAGTGTCGGCATTCGTGGGACTGATTATTTACATAATAGGAAATTACCATGTTTAAACGCAGTCGCCGCTCACGCAACCCAAGGATAAACCAGCGCAGCGCTTACCTGGCGGACGGAAATAACTCCGATCAAAATGCGTTCAGACGCCACCGGCCGGATTATTGGTTGATTATTATCGCTTTCTTGCTGTTGACCATCGGCATAGTCGTGGTTTATTCCATCAGTCCTGCCTTGGCTGCTGCCCAAGGTATAAGTGAACACTACTATGTGACCAAACAACTTATTGCACTTTTGATGGGAATGGCGGCTTTTGCCTTGTTAAGCGCACTTCCTTTATCGGCGGTTAAGAGGATTACGAAAACCTTGGTATGGCTGTCATTTATAATGATCGCTGCCGTACAGCTGTTCGGACAAGAGGCCAACGGAGCTTATCGCTGGATACAGGTAGCCGGCTTCTCGTTCCAGGTAGCCGAACTGGTAAAACTCACACTTGTGATTTGGTTGGCCGGATTTTTAGTGCAACGTATCTCTAACCAGGAGATTCAATCGACGAACAAGACCCTGAGACCGCTTGTCATAGTCATCGGATTGATCGGCCTGCTCATAGCCGGGTTGGAAAGTGATTTAGGCTCAGCGGGCGTGATGATAGCAATAGTGGCCGTCATGGGCTTTTCGGCCGGATTGCCCCTTAAAAAGATCGGTATAATCGTCGGTATTATCCTGCTTTTAACAACGCTTGCTATCAGCAGTACGCCGTACAGACGGGATAGGCTGGCTTCGTTCCTGAATCCTGCCAGGGATTGCCAGGACGAAGGATACCAATCATGTCAGGCATTGATTGCCATAGGAAGCGGGGGAGTTTTCGGTCTGGGTTTGGCGAACGGTGTGCAGGCATACGGATATCTACCGGAAGCAGAAAATGATTCCATATTTGCTATTCTGGGCGAAAAATTCGGCTTTTTCGGAACCAGTGCAATCATCGGACTTTACGCCGTATTGTTCGCGCGTATGCGCCGGATAATCCTGCGCACGTCGGATTATTTTTCGCGATTGGTAGTTATAGGTGTCTTAGCTTGGCTTAGCATACAGACTATAATAAATATTGGCGCGATGATCGGTCTTTTGCCGCTGAAAGGCATCACATTACCGTTTATCAGTTACGGCGGTACCAGTCTGGTCTTTGTCATGGCGGCCGTCGGCCTGGTCTTCCAAATATCGCGTTACACCAGCTATTCAACGGTCAGGAGCGCTTCGATAAAAGAAAAAGAAGGAGATACTATTGAAGATTCTTTTAGTCGGCGGCGGCAGCGGAGGCCATATTACGCCTCTTCTGGCAGTCGCTAATCAGTTAAAAAACAGCCATCCTAAATGCAAAGTCTCGATCATCACCGAACGTATGGGCATTTTTGAACATATCCTCAAGGAGTCCGATACAAGCTCGATCGACTCCATTCATTATATAAATGCCGGCAAATACAGAAGATACTACGGAGAAACATTGCTAAAAAAGGTGATCGATGTAAAAACCATCCTGTTTAATTTTCGGGATGCCTTCAAACTTCTTGTCGGAGTGGTAGAAAGTTTCTGGTTGCTGATTAGAATAAGACCCAACGTAGTATTCATAAAAGGCGGTTATGTAGGAGTTCCGGTAGGCCTGGCTTGCCGTTTGCTCAGAATCCCATATGTCACCCATGACTCTGATGCATTGCCCGGTCTGACCAACCGCCTGATCTCTAAAAAGGCCAAGGCGAATGCGGTCGGTATGCCAGTGGAGCACTATCCGTATCCTCCACATAAGACCGTATATGTCGGCATACCCATAACTGATGATTTCCTACTCACGAGCGAAGAAACCAGGCGCAAGAAACGCCGGGAACTCGGTCTGAAATCTTCGGATTTTTTGATTTTAATTACCGGCGGAAGCAACGGTGCTTTGCGCTTGGATAAAATAGTCCATGATTCGCTTAAAACGCTACTTGAAAAAAACAAACAGCTTCATATCATCCATCAGGTCGGCAAGGATAACAAGGATGTTTACTCCGATTATCCGGCGCATTTGCATTCAAGGATCCGCGTATCCGGGTTTTTCAAACCGCTGAGCGAATATATCGCAGCATCCGACGCCGTGATAGCCCGTGCCGGAGCAACATCTATAACCGAAGTAGGGATGCAAAAGAAACCGCTAATAATAGTGCCTAATCCCTACCTGAGCGGGGGACACCAGATAAAAAATTCTAAAATATATGAAGAAAAACAGGCGGTATTGGTAATAAACGAGCATAAGGCATTAGAAGATCCAAAACTTTTGCCAGCGGCAGTTACCAACGTCATTAATTCGCCTGATTTGGCGGCAAAACTCAGTAAGAATCTTTATGCCCTTATCCGAAAGGACGCTTCAAAAAAAATAGCCCGGTTATTGATTGATATCGCTCGTAAGAAAGGCTTTGCAGATTGAAGAGACCGTTTAAGAATAGTAAACAAACCCGCAGAGTAAGGCTCGATAAATCCAAGCCCAGACTATTTTTTTACGGGTCTGGACGCGGCAGCTCGCAGAAACCTGAACGCAGCCCAAACGCTTCTGAGCAGGACTATGCGATTTTGCAATCCAAATTTTCTAATATCATAAACTTCACAATAGCCGCAATCATCCTGATCGGCATAATATATATGTCGATTTTGCAGCCTGACGCGCAGGTCAAGCTAGAGGGCGAAAAGGTTTATCCCCGGGCCAAATCCAGCTATGAGGAAGGGATAAACCGCCAACTTAAGAGCTCTGTCTTTTATAGAAACAAGCTGACCTTTGATGCTGAGAGTTTGAGGAAAAAAATAGAAGCCGCGTTCCCTGAAGTCAATGAGACGAATATAGCCATATCTTTATTCCGGCACCGCCCGGTGGTTGAGATCAGGCTGGCCAAACCTACGACTAAACTAATTACTGAGGACAGGGTCTACATATTAGATGAAGAGGGGAGAGCTCTTTTCGAGCAAAAAGACGCATCCAAACAGCTGGATACGGAGTCTTTGTTAACTATTCGTGACAGCTCGGGGCAATCCATTGAATTAGGTAAGCCGGCGCTTGCGGAAAGCCAGATAGGTTATATCAGAGAAATCATCGGCCAAATGAAGGCCTATAAAAAGCTAAAACCACGTTTTTTTCTGCTTTCAAACGGAGGGACAGGTCTTAATGTGAGGTTTGACGGTCTGAGCTACTATGCAAGGTTCAGTTTTTATGCGGACCCGCGGCAGAGCAGCGGGGCCTTCATAGCCTTGTATGAACAGTTCAACCGCGAAGGGACTGCGCCTAGCGAATATGTGGACTTACGGATTCCCGAAAAGGCCTTTGTCAAGTAATACTCCTCTGCTCTTCCAATGTTCGCTTTTTGTTCAACAATAGAATTTTAGTAATTCTTTGGAAAAGTATATTTTAAATATAGAAACACCAAAATGTCAAAAAATCAAAAAATAGAGCAAGGCAGGGGACAAAAATAAAAAAAACTTATAAAACGTGAAAAAGCGTGAAAATGCAAACATGTTTGTGGAAAAGTCTAGAATATGGTATGGAATTATTTTGAGACACTAGCGGTTTCGAGAGGGCTTTGTCGTTAGAATGCAGGTTATATAAACAAGCAGACACATGAGAGGTGCAGCAGTGCCTTAAAACGATGTTTAGTCCATTAGGACATCATTACTCCCCTAGCATAAGAGGTATCCAGAACCCATCCGTACAGGATATATGCAGGTCGCAAAATATACATTGTGCGACGTTATATCTATCTATGGATCTGACTCTCAGATACTGCTGCTCTGCTTATATTTTTATCGTCTTGTATATTTTAGGTTCTAAAAATCACTCGACCCTGCTCTTTCAAGTCCGTACTTGCCGGCAACGTTGACATCCGGTTCTATTTAGCCAAACTCATAAAATATATTGTTCGTATTTTGTTCAATAAAAACTTTAATCATAAGCTACTTGGTTTTCTATGGGTACTTCAGCTAACCAGTCTGCAACTGCATCTAGCTGTCGGCTACAAAGAGCCCCTAAAGAGGGGACGCTTTTTTTGAGTCTAGACATTTCACCATCGGGGGTGCCACTATGTGATAATATTTCTGGCAAGAAAAAAGTATCGCCGGGGTCTTTCCCCTCTTCAACTTTTACCCATGCTTTGAAACCACTATAACCTGCATATCCGTTTTTACCTAAGTCAGTATATGAGCTTACTATTCCTGGTACCAATGTAATACCTTCTATCTCTATAGCCTGTGAAGGCTCGACTATTGTAGCTGATGCGGAAGTCATTAATAATATGTCGGAATCATCTTTATCTTCTGAAGGTCCGCCCATTATAACGATGCTCTCGCCTATAGCTTCTCCCAAAGAGCTACCATCAGCTTGCCTCAGTATGAAATTTACCGGTTTTCGTACCGCAAAATTATATCTTGGCAATTTAAAAAATCCCCACTGACTAGGATCTATTTCCTGATCTTTTATATGTGCATAGTACTGATCCAAATCAGATATTTCTACCGCATTGTCCGAACCTGGCATCAGTCGTTCGGATTCTTGAGCCAAACTTGCGGTAGGTACAATAAAGTTTGCTTCCCGTGTTTGAAGTTGCTTAGGCGGGGTTACTGAAGCTGGAAACCACATAATATTATAAATATTATCTAGCTAGATTTATTCGGCTAAGGCGTAGGTGGCTTTGGCAGTGCGCTTGAATTGCGGTTTGCCCTGCAGGTTCAAAAGGATGGTTGTCTCTTTTACATAGCGGCTTTTGAGCACGCGTTTGACTATCTCGTCCCGATGCAATGGTTCGCCGGCTTCTTTTAATACTTCGGCTATTATATCGGCAACGGTTCCCTTCTTATATCCCCACTCCTTTAGTGCGTACACTCCCCTGCCGATCAGAACGAAGCGACCGTCTTTGATAAGCTCGTTATGAATAGCTTGTGTCGTAACATCTTTGCGCTTGAATTCTGACTTCTTGATGGCATCGGCTATCTCGCTGAAGTGCATATGCTTGCCCTGCTCTTTTAGGATGACATAAATCTTATCCCTGATGTTCTTCGGGTTCACGGTCGGCCATTTGATAAGTCCCCAAAGACCGTTAAGGGTAGCAAGATGTTTCGAGGTGCTGGAAAGCGCTTGTACGTGCTTAGGATTGTTATGGTCTATATGTTGGGCTATCTTCTCTATCTTGTGCGGTTCACCAAGCGATTTTATAGCGCCGATTATGTCATTTACATGCTTACGCACCGTACCTTCGTCATGAACTTCGGTGATCGCTACTGATTGATGGAAGTGGTCGTTATCCGGTATGACGCTGAATTTCGGGCTTAGAGTGGCAAAGAACGCTACTCTGGACTGGTCGATCTTACTGCTTTCCTTGCCGATTATTTCATCGGTCAGCTTGGTTACTCTCGCAATGTTACCAAGTTCCACCAGATTGTCATGTACCGCTGATTCTACTTCGCTAAGTCCCGGTATATCGCCTTTTTCCGCATCGGCTTGCATACGCATTAGGATGGATTTTTCCAATTGCCTGACCCGTTCCCTGGTAATACCTAAGAATTCACCTATCTGTTCCAAGGTTTCTCTTCTGTCAAATAGGCCGAAACGTCTCGAGATTATTTCACGCTCACGGTCACGTTCAATAGTCGAAAGGATGTTTGTGATCTTTTGTTCGATTTCTTTCTGAGTCATGAAATCTTCTTCCCTTCTAACAGGTGATAAAACAGCATATGTTTATTATATAACTTTAATTTTTAATAGTCAAGTAATATTGTTTGATAATACTATGACAACACTTTTCACCTCTTTTGTGAACATTAGTATAACACGCTACCGTAAATGTCCAAAATATTCATTAGCATTATAAATGGAGGCTTTTGTGGATAAATTAGTTATTAATTTAACCTCTGCGGCTTTTGCGTACAGGGGCGGAATCCAAAATTTCTTGAGCAGATTCTTTATCCAATTCTTCGTGTTTTATCCCCTTGGGAAGTTTAGCGTTCTTCTTACCGTCGGTTACATAAGGCCCGAAGGGTCCGCGGATAATCGCCAACCCACCCGGAAACTTCTTGATATATTTGTTGGCTTCATCCTGTTTTTTGGCTGCGTACAGCTTTCTGGCGGTTTCTTCGTCTATCGTATGCGGATCGTTCGGCTTGATAGAGACGAAGGTTGTCCCTATCTTTATATAGGGTCCGAACCGTCCTATGCTGGCGGTTATTTCCTGTCCGTCCTCGGTCTTACCGACGACCCGGGGTAACTCAAACATCTTAAGCGCTTGTTCAAGCGTGATCGTATTGATGCTTGAACCCTCCGGCAAAGGAGCGAATTGCGGTTTATCTTTGTCTTCGGCGTCTCCTATCTGCAACATCGGCCCATAACGTCCGTACCGGGCATAAACCGGTCTGCCGGTTTTGGGATGTTTGCCGAGATCACGGGCCTGGCTGGTTTCGCGGCGGCTGACTTTTTCCGACTCTTTGACCAGCGGCGCGAAGTCCTTATAAAAATCTTTTATGGTCTGATGCCAGACTGCTTCGCCTCCGGCAATCTTATCGAAGTCGGTCTCAACATGCGCCGTGAATTTATAATCCAATATCGGCGCGAAGTGCTTGGTAAGGAAATCATTAGTTACTTCTGCCAGGTAAGTCGGCAACAGTTTATTGCGTTCTACACCGGTGTTCTCGGTAGTTTTCCCCTGTTTGACGATACCGTCTTGTAAAGTAATAATTTTAAGCTCGCGCTTCTTGCCTTCTGAATCGGATTTCTTGACATAGCCCCGACTTTGGATGGTGGAAATAGTCGGCGCGTAGGTGCTGGGACGGCCGATGCCTAGTTCTTCGAGCTTTTTCACTAGTGATGCTTCCGAATAACGACTGGGTGGCCGATCATAATATTGATTGGCTTGGATCCGTTTCATATCCAGCGTGGAGCCGATCTGCAGGTCCGGTAGGATAACATCTTCCTTACCGGTGCCCCAGACCCTTGTATAGCCGTCAAATTCCATGATTTCGCCCTTGGCTAAAAATGTTTCCGGCCGGGTAGAGATTTCTATAGATATTTCGGTTTTTTTGATCTTCGCGCTGGCCATTTGGCTGGCGATAGCCCGCTTCCAGATGAGCTGGTACAGTTTTTGCTGGGCGTCATCCGCCCCAGCTTTTTCCAACGCGAAATTAGTCGGTCGGATAGCCTCGTGGGCTTCCTGGGCACTGGTGTTTTTAGTCCGATATTGTCGCGACTGATGATAATCATTACCGAATTTTTCCTTGATGTATTTACCGGCCGAATCTATGGCCAGATTGGACAGATTAGTGCTATCGGTACGCATGTAGGTTATTTGGCCCGATTCATATAATCTTTGGGCTACCGACATGGTTTGCCGGACACTAAAACCGAGTTTGATGGAGGCTTCCTGTTGGAGACTGCTGGTAGTGAACGGCGGACTGGGGTTGCGGGTACCGGATTTTTTTTCTGTACCGGCTATTTTAAATTGTGCGTCTTTGCAGCCATTGAGGAATTCCGTGGCGGTTTTATCGTCCTGGAGTGACTTGGGAAGTTCGGCTTTGAGTTCGCTGCCGCCTACCGCGAAGATGGCTTGGACTTTATAACTGAAGCCGGGTTTGAATGCCTGGATTTCCCTTTCGCGTTCAACGATTAGCCTTACGGCTACCGATTGGACCCGGCCGGCCGATAAGCCGGCTTGGACCTTTTTCCAAAGCACGGGTGAGAGTTCGTATCCTACTATCCTATCGAGTACGCGTCTGGCCTGCTGTGCGTCGACAAGATTCTGATTTACCGAGCGGGGGTTCTTAATAGCTTGTTCGATGGCCGGTTTGGTTATCTCGTGGAAAACTATGCGCTTGGTGTGCTGAGGGTCGAGCTTCAAGGCCTGGCATAAATGCCAGGCTATGGCTTCTCCTTCCCGGTCTTCATCACTAGCCAGCCATACTGACGTATTATCATCTATGGATTTTTTCAGCTCGCTGACTATCTTTTTCTTATCTGCCGGTATTTCGTACTCCGGCTTGAAGTCGTTATCTATATCGACCGATAAGCCGGATTTGGGAAGATCCCGGATATGGCCGAAACTGCTTTTGACTTGATAATCGGAACCGAGGTATTTCTCGATGGTCTTTGCTTTGGCCGGACTCTCTACTATTACTAAGTTCTTACTCATTCGTACCGCTAATGCTACTTTCAATGACCGTCTCGGTCAAGCCTCAAGAGTAGTCGGTTTCGGTTGTATTTGCAAGTTTATTCGACAGTTTCTAAATGCGCTTGCTTCAAATAATAATTGAATCTCACCTTATCCTTTTCGTCTTCTCTGTGAAGGGCGATATTATGGAACATCCTAGCCACGCCTTCTAGATCATCGGCTTCCACTAAGGATTTGAACAGCTGGTCTTTCATAAATATGCGGGCTTGATTATCTCGAGTTATGGCTCGCGGTATCCCCGGATGTATTACCTCCAGTATGGATGCGATGAAGTATCCTATGAGTTCTTGTCGGCTTATAGGTTGCCCCTCAGCGACCATTTGTCCGACGTGGTTTTTATACATGGCGGCATAATCCAGACCGGCCATCGACCAACTGCTGGCAGAGACCTTATTACAGGTTTCTTCTTGTTCGGCTAAATATTGGAAAACAGGATAATGCGCGCTACCTAAAGTAACCAAAGCTGAAACTTCTTCTTTGTTCCTTAATCTGGGGTGTTCTCTGATTTTGTCTGTAACTGCCGGCCCCAGATTTGTTACCATGATTATATCTCTCAGATTCGCGCCATTTCTCAGATCGACTATCGAGTTATAGAATTCTTCTAGATGCCCCTCGTAATCATCAGAACTTGCCGTCGCTAAGTAACTATCAGGATCTCTTGGCAAATCCTCAGCCCGGGCATCAATAAAAACTATTGGTTTAAAAGTACCACTTATTTCCTGGATCATTTGTTCGGTATAACCATCAATTTTAGGAGACATCCTTCGTTTTATTTTTTCAAGGCTTGCGCCACTGGCTTTGGTTATACGTGTATATCTTTCTTGCTCGTCCTCATCCCACGCTACAAGCTCTGGTATGAATATGTCACAATCGTCTAAAAGCTGGGCTGCGGCATCAAAATGACTGGCATCCGCATGTGGTCCGAACACAAAGTGTACACTGACATTTTCAGGCAGATAGCCTTCGCCTATCTCTGGCATTTCGTGGTGTTCAATAGGTGTGTGATATGCTTCCGGTGAACTCATGCAACAAACGATAGTATATTTTTATAAATTAAACAAAAGCAGTTTATTTGAGCCGCCAGTCGTTGTTGCCTAAAGGATGGATGAAGCCCTTTATCTCAAGCATAGACAGCGTCTGCTGGAATAAATTGACTTCCATTTTACTTAGCCTTAATAATTCGTCACCGCCATGCACGCCGGATCTTAGTAAATCCAATATAGCTGATTCCTGTTCATTATCTCCATAAATATCCAGCTGCTCAGGGTTTTGGGCCGGTATTTTCAAGACATCCAGTATGTCCTGTTCGTCAGTAACCATGATGGCTCCGGCCTTGAGTAGATTGTTGGTTCCCCGGCTGGTGGGACTATTTATATTCCCAGGTACGGCCAATACTGGCTTGCCGGCCTCAAGTGCGAAGTTGGCTGTGTGCAGACTACCGCTTTTTTCTGCCGCCTCGGTAACTAAAAGCGCATCGGAGAGTCCGGCGATGATCCGGTTTCGCTGTATAAATGATTCCCGACGTGGCCGGAAGTCATCATCATATTCGCTGATAAGCCCGCCATCATTATTTAATATATCCTTCGCTAGACTTCGGTGGCCGGCCGGGTAGATGGCCCTTAAGCCGCCGGGAAGAACGGCTATCGTCTTACCTTTGGCCTGGAGCGTTGCCTTGTGAGCTAGGCTGTCTACTCCGTAAGCCAGGCCGCTTACTATACATACACCGGCTCGGGCAAGGCTTGCGGCCAGCTCCTGCGTAACTGTTCTACCATATCCGCTGACCTTTCGGGAACCGACAATGCCGAGCCTCGGCATATTGATCAGTTGCGTGACTCCGCCTATCACATTTAATCGGCCGGGAGGATTATAAAGTTCCTCCAGCTCACGGGGGTATTCTTTAGCATTCCTGTCTATTCTAAGGATTCTCATTAACCTATAGTTGAAAAAAACACAATTTTATATTCAAGTATTGACATAAAGAAACATTTTTGCTAAAATTGCAACTTGTAAGTCCCGTATATTCGGGGTTTTGCACCTTACACCCTATCCGCCTATGGCGGATGTTAGATTGTTTTAGAGTGCACTTCTAAGTGCAGGATGTACCTGGAAGTATTTACCCTCCACTTCTTAGTATATCTCATCCCGCTTATGCGGGGGCTCTAGAACAAGCTAACCCCTTTAACTATTGCGGGCGTCTTCGGACGTCATTGCAGTACCCCGTTCGATGCGAGCCTAAACGGTTCCGTGATTGCCTAGCATACATCGGAGACACGGCCCTTTATGGAGTTTATGGGAGCCAGATGTTTCGCCGGGGTGGGTTGAAGGGTGTTTTTTTGGCTCGAACGGGTTTCGAGCCATGTAATGAACCTCCGGCGGTGCCCACCCCCTCCGGAGGTTCTTTTCATTGTTAACGACGGTTCCCTAGTGACTACAAAACAGTTCACTGAACTGCCAAGCCTACAGGGTTCTATGTTTGACAAATACTAAAATATATTATTATGATATACTAAACAACTATTATGGACAGAGAGACGCTTAAAGGAACCGCTAAAGGCTTTGAAGCCATTGTGTCGCAGTTTGCCTATGAAGACGGCGGTTTCTGTGAATTCCCGTTATCTAAGGCCGTATTGACAGAGTTGGACAGGCTTTCCGAAATGAACTCAGAAGAAAAGCTTGAGCTATTTAACGACAGAACAGCCGATCTTAGAAGGATGGCCGGCGATATCCGCGATGAGGCTCAAGGAAGAAGGATAGAGCTCCCCGGTCTAGGTACTTATCATTTTGAATTCCATGGCCGCCGCGAAGCAGGCAAAGAAAGTCAGGATGAGGATATTTCTCTTCGGATATCGCGAGTTTTTGATCCTCCTAAAAATCTCAAATCGTCCCGAACCTTGGCTATTTTAAAAAGAATAAGCGACCGGGAGGCTCCGCTGATCAAGTCGCCGGGCGGACGACTTAATCTAAGAAGGCGGCAAGGATTGCCTCAGATCGGAACCTTTGCCGTGCTTTTCGACACTCACGAGACAGTTAAAATCATGCATAAGACTCTAGGGTTGGACAAAGAAGCCCAAGTTCAAAAATCCAAAAGTTGATTAAACGATAAAGTTGCGGGTTTCGGCAAGGAGTTCCCCGCCGCCAAAGGCGTATTCGCTTAAAATACTGTTAGCTTCCTGAAGCAGCAAACTCAGATTAGCTCGCTGGGTTTCGCTGAATCTGGACAGTACGAAATCTTCGCTGGCAATCCTGGCCGGTTTTTTCGGACCGATGCCAACGCGTACCCGGCCGAAATCTTCCCCGCAATGGTTGATCACGGACTTTATGCCATTATGCCCGGCAGCCTTGCCGCCGGACCTTATGCGGATGGTTCCGAAATCTATATCCAATTCATCATGGACAACCAGCACGTTGTCATCTTTTATCCGATAAAAACGTTTGGCTGCCTGCACTGCTTCCCCGCTGTTGTTCATATAGGTCGTAGGCTTGATTAAAGTGACTTTGGCCTCGCCCAGCTTATGGTTCGTTAGCAGGCACTTTAGATCTTTCTTAAGTATCCAATCAGGGAAGCCCTGCTTGCCGGCGAAATTGTCGATGATCTTAAAACCGATGTTATGCCGTGTGTCTTCGTATTTTTTGCCCGGATTGCCCAGGCCGACTATTAACAAAGTCGTTTCCAGGCCGAGTGTATAAAACGGTGCGGAAGTTTCTACCGACGGTTTTTTCTGAAACAATGACATGTGTAGTCAAGTATCACTAACTGTCAGCACTAAATCAAGTGTATCTACTTGAACGTCCATAAGTTATAGATTACTTGCGGTCAAAAAACCAAAATTTTATGGGTGTACCTAAAAAGCCAAAGGCCCGCCGTAATTCCTTTTCCATAAAACGTTTATAGCTCCAGTGTAGGAATTTGGTATCCGCGCCGTAGACCTTGAAGGTCGGGTTCGGGTTGTCCTCTTCCCCTACGATGTAATGCAGTTTCGGCGTACGGTTCTTCAATCCTGCCGGCGGATGCTTGGCGCTTATCGCCTGGAGCCATTTGTTAAGCTGTGTCGTCTTGATTTTCGTCTGGCGGTTTTTATCTATATCCAATGCCAGCTCGAATATTTTAGACACGTTCCGGCCGGTCACACTGCTGGTGAATATCAACGGCGCCCAAGGCACGAATGCGAAATCATGCGCTATCTGGGGCGCAAGTAAATCGCGGGTATAGGCGTCCTTGCCTTCGGCGATGTCCCATTTCGAAACCGCCAGGACCAGACCTTTGCCGGCTTCTTTTATCATGCCGGCGATTTTCTGGTCCAGTTGAACGTTGAGCTCATTGACATCCATGAGCAGGATACATATATCGGCCTCTTCTATGGCGGCTAGACTACGCATAACACTGAATTGCTCGACACCTCGTTTTATTTTGCCGCTGCGCCGGATACCTGCCGTATCCAATATCTCAATCTGCCGTTTCTCATAACGCACCAGGGACCTGTTTATGTCTCTTGTGGTGCCGGCTTTTGAGGCTACTATGGCCTGTTGTTTCTTACCTAACGCGTTAAACAGCGCCGATTTGCCAGCATTGGGACGGCCCAGTATAGCCAGTGTTAGACGGTTTTTGGATATTTTGATACTTGCTTTGGGTATGATGTTTACTATGCGGTCTAAAACTTCGGATATACCTTTTGTCTGGGTTACGCTGATCAATGAAATGTCACTGATGCCGAATTTTTTATAGTATTCCCGCTCCGGGTTTTTTACCCGGTCTGTTTTGTTGACGATAAGCATTACCGGTTTTTTTGTTTTTAACATGGATTTTGCCAAACGGCGATCATCGTCATTGATCGCCGCGTCGGCTTCGATCATCATAAGTATCACGTCGGCGCTCTCTGAAGCTTCATTAATCTGCTCCTGGATGGTCGCTTCGAACTCATCTTCGGGATTCTTGACTCCGGCAGTATCCACCAGCCAGAAGTCTTGTCCCTTGTAGCTAACCTTGCCGGTCAGACGGTCGCGCGTAGTACCCGGTTCGTTGGCAGTGATTGCCTCGCGTTTTTTTATCGCGGCATTAAAAAAACTGGACTTGCCCACGTTGGCACGTCCGACTATCGCTACAATCGGTACCCTAGACTTACGAGTCATGGCAACCTACTTTTCGGCAGAGCCGAAAACTCTGCCGTCATTCTTGAGCCATATTGAAATTTTCTTTTGCGGTAGTCCATTTACTGTACCGTTTGTACGGCTTAGTCTGTTTCTCAGAGAGAAATTCCAATCTGTATTCAAGCTCGTAAAGTCTAGCCTCGGTTTGCTCATCAAGGACTAATTATAACTTTGTTTAGTATAAATCTGTAAACAAATTAACAGACCCACGTAGACCTTATGTTTATCCTAGAAATTCGATAAGGGGGCATGGTGGCTGAAAGTGATATAGAAAAAGGAGGTTCATCGTCTACTCCATTTCCAAAATCGGGACGTTTTCTGACCGCCCCGATACAACGGTTGGGTGAACGGTTGCCTTTTCCTTCCGGCGGAGTTTCCGCGGACGTCGTTGCCCAGCAAGCAATATTGCGCCAATTTAAGCACCGGTTCGGCGTGGCTGCTAATATCTTGGAAAGTGATGATACTAAAGAAGCGAACTCTAGAATCAGAAGACTTGCCGGTTCGTTGGTAGAAGGACGGTTAGTGGACGAGAAAACAGTATTAGAAACCAGGATGCTTTTGCCGGAATCGGACCTGAGGGATTCTAGTCTAGTTTCTAAAGGTTTGGCTAGAATGACCAGACTTAGACATGTTCTGGCGGATGAACATGACATTACCCGTGTGATTCCTAATAGTCACCCTATCATGCCCACTCAAGCATCAGACTCGCCGGTTGATCCGTCAGTCGTATGGGGAGCTATCAGCTATGAATTTGACGGCCTCGGGCACCAATTCAATTGGCGCCCTACGGGTCCGCAAAAACCAAACCTGGCCATTCTCGCTTTGACGAAGGAACCGTATGCCCGTCATATTTTTGGCGGACAGGTGGCCTTTCAGGGAGATTATCTGCAGGATCAAATCATGCTGTTGCATGATGTCGGCGACAAGCCGCATGAAAACGTGCTGGTGCCACCGCACCCGGCCGGTACGCTGGCCGTGGCTGCCTCCGGAGCCGACAGTTTAGCCGGATTGAGGGTCCCGGGTGCAGGAATGCAGATGCCGGGATAAGCTATTTTGTCAGGTTGCCCCTTTCTGCTAAATAATATTAAACTCTCCGAGCAAAAGGTTATCCGGCAGCTGATAACTTCCGAGCCTTATGCGATGCAGGGATAGTATTTTATAACCTAAGGCGTTGAACGTGCGGCGGATCTGACGGTTCCTTCCTTCTGCTAAAACTACTTGGTAATCATTGTTTGAATAATGTTTTACATTAATAAATTTACTCATGCCGTCGCTCAGTTCCACCCCTGTCAAAAGTTGATTTTTGTCCCTCGGACCGAGTTTTTTATTCAAAGCAAGGACATAGATTTTCTCTTTTTGGTAACGGGGATGGGTCAGTTTATTTGCAAAAATGCCGTCATTCGTGAGGAGCAGTAGGCCTGATGAATCCTTATCTAGCCTGCCGATTGGCTTTAACCGCTGATATTTCTTTGGCAACAGATCATAGATTGTCTTATTTCCCTGCCCTTTGCGGCTGCAGACGTAGCCGGGCGGTTTGTTTAACATGATGGTAACGGTTTCCCGGCTGACGGTCAGTACGCGGCCGTCAAATGTTACTTTATCTTCTTTATCTACTTTATCGCCCGGTTTCGCTATGTCCCGGTTAATCATAATTTTACCGTCGACGACCAAATTATCCGCAGAGCGGCGTGATAAGCCGGTCGCTAAAGCTACGTATCGGTTGATTCTCACGAATTAATTATAACGAAATTTTGCTAAGATCGTCCGGGTTATTCTTATTGTCGGTTGAGTTGCCTTGGTCTTCGCCCTGGTTGGCCGCGGCTCCGGTGCCGTTTTCTTTTGCCTGTTCTTGTGCCAACAAAGCATCGAGGTCCGGCCCTTTGGTCGGGTCATTTATTGGCTTGATTATCTTCTTGCCGGGTGTGCCATCAGAGCTATTTATCGATGATGGGGCCACCTCCTCGGAATTTTCTGCTGGCTTTTCTTCGGTTACCGTAGTTGCTTGTGGTTTTACTACGGTAGATGGCTGTGAAATGCTTGAAGCGGATGTTTCAGGAGGCTTATCTTCTTTATCTGCTTCTTTGGTTTGGTCTTGGAGGGACTTTTCTTCTTCGGCAAGGGCTTCGGCTACAGTAGGCCCGATATCAGGTGTTTCAGCGGAAGTATCGGTAGATTGGGCGTTGTCGCCCGGCTTGGTGGATTCGTCAATATTTTTTGCACCCTGTGCTTCGTCGCCGTCAGGAAGTGTAACCTCGATTTTCCTAGCCGGTGGCTTAGGCGGCGGTTGGGCGGCATCATCAGGTTGGGCTACCGACGCCTGTGGTGTCGCGGGCTGAGCGGATACTGTCGGAGGATTTTGGCCGGCATCGGGCGGTGGTGTCACCGCCGAGGGTTGCTGCGGTGCGGTAGCTGGTTGGTTTTGATCGGATGTCGGTGGCGTGGCTGGTGGTGATGGAGCTGGAACGGGCGCCGGGTCGTTTGCAGCCGCTGGCGGAGCCGGTGAAGGCGCGGACGTCAGAGGCGCTTGTGTTCCTGATGGCTGTGCAACAGGCGGAGTTTGTTCGGCCGGTTTCTGTTCTACGACCGGTTGTGGTGGCGTCGGGGTGGCTGATTCCGGCGGCGGTGCGTCGGCAGGAGCTTGATTGCTTTGTGGCTGGTCCTGGGGGCTGGCTGGTGGCGACGTTGGACCGTCGTTAAGCATCTTATGTACCGCCTCTGCTACGTCCTCTAGGGTAACCTGACTCTTTACCAGATAAAGGTCAGCGCCAAGCTTGTCGGCGCGTTCCTTATCCTCGGCTTGCGACAAGGCCGTCATCATAATTATCTTCGTATCTTTTGTTTCAGGAGCGTTACGCAGAATATCCAGCATGTCGAAGCCGCTGATTTTCGGCATCATTATATCCGAGATGATCAGGTCGGGTTTTTCTTTTACGGCTATTGCCAAAGCTTCTTCGCCGTCGGGAGCCGCTACAATCTCATAACCTTCAGCGGTCAACCTGGCGCCGTAAATCTCTCTTAGATTATTGTCGTCTTCAACGAGTAAGATTTTGGCCATTTTTAAACTTTCTTAATCCATGGTTGTTTTATTCTATTCAACTCTAAAGACAATTGTAACATGTTTATGCTTTCGTGGAAGTTCGCGCGCTGTTTTTAAGTTGCCCGGCCTTGTCCGATGATAAACGGGGAAAGTTTACATAAAAGGTACTGCCTTCTCCCATCTTGCTTTCCGCCCAAATATTACCGTTATATAGCTCGACTATCTTCTTGCAAATGAACAAGCCCAAGCCGGTACCGCCGATCGACCTGGTCGCCGAATTGTCCACTCGGTAGAACTTTTGGAACAAATGAGGCAGATCTTCGTCCGGTATACCGGGGCCGGTGTCGGTTATTTTGATCTGTACTACCTGATCGTTGCCGGTCAGGCCAATTGTAATACGGCCTTCAGAAGTGTATTTGACCGCATTGTCAAAGACATTGGTGATGACTTCCCTGACCCTGTCCGGGTCTACTAAACAGAAGTACAACGGCTGGATGCTCTTTAGGCTGCTGCTGGCATCGATGACGCCGGATTCGCTGTCCTGCATGTTGATTACCAGTTCCATCTTGAGACCTTTTTTCTCCGCGCTGAATTTCAGGTCTTCGCTCAGCTGGGTTATGAATTGACCCACCTCGACGACTTCGGGGTGGCTGGCCAGTCTTCCGTCCTCGGCCTTGGCGCTGGTTAATAAATCCTGGAAGAGCTTGCCCAAATGCTGGGTGCTCAGGTGTGCTTTAGTCAGATACTCGCGGGCTTTACTGTCTATCTTGCTGACTCGCTCGTTAAGGGCAAGCGCCAGATAGCCTTCGATGGCGGCTACGGGCGTGCGCATCTCATGGCTGGCGGTGCTGATGAACTCGGCACGTTGTTGCTCTTCTTGTTTTTCTTTACTGACATCGCGGAACACGGCCACCGCTCCGGAAAGTTTATTGGCTTTGTCTACTATGACCGGAGAGATAGCCAGCGATATGTACATATTATTGTTCTGTCGGTCTATCATAAGCATGGTTTTACTGAAATGATTGTGTCGTTTCAGCACTTGGCTGAAAGGATGCTCATCGCCCTTTAGCAATTCTTTTGATTTAGGGTCTTTTATGAGTCGCAGTACAGCTGTGGCGTCGAATCCGAAAGCCTCGTTTTCCGGCCAGGCAGTCAGCTTGGCCGCCGCTGCGTTAATAAGGGTTATCCTGCCGGCGGTATCGACCGCGATTATACCGTCGGTAATCGATTGGACCAGGATTTCAAGCTGCTGTTCGTGGCTTTTGATCTGTACGGAAAGCTTTTTGACCCGCTCGGAAGACTCTGAGATGAACCGGTTGCGCCAGAAAAAATAGCTGAACAGAGCCACCACCATCGCGCCTAAAATTAAAAATAGGCCCACCGGTTTCAGATTCGAAAAATCGAACTCTATCTCCAGTAGTATGTAAATGAAGCTGACCAGCATGGCTCCCAGCGATATGACAAATCCGTGCATACTCACGATCCAGCCCGTGAGAAACCAGGTTATTACAAAGACCAATGCGGCCGGCGATTGATTAGTTTCATTGAAGACGTTCATAAACGGCAGGACCATCATCAGCGATCCTACAAATGAAGCCAGCGCCAAACTGGCCTTTGCTACTACCCAGTAAAAAGTCAGCAGATAGACTAATATACCTACGGACATATATAAGACTGCGTCATTCAACCCATATGTTGTTTCCAGGTTCAGCTCAGGAAATTTTCTGGAAACTATATATAAAGCTAAAAATGCCAGATTCAGGATTACCCAAACTATCCAATGGAAGCGGTACCATCCCTTCGAGACATGCTGCATTAGTTCGTCAAGCATTACTAGAAGATTATACTGCAATGCTTATGCTTGGGCCAATCTGTTATACTAATATTTTACGGTGGATATCGCGTGATAGTATGTACTGCTTAGGCATAATAACGCTTCGCTCGTGTCTACAAAAAGCCAAGACATTGGCTTTTCGGGTCCCATCGTCTAGCGGTTAGGACATCAGGTTCTCATCCTGAAAACAGGGGTTCGATTCCCCTTGGGATCACCACAAAAAATGCTCGCATAAAGGCGGGCTGTTTTTGTGTTAATACTTCAGTGGAATCGAACGGGAAGTCCTGTGGACTTCCCAGGCACTTTTGGAGATTCATCGAGAAAAGCGATTCCCCTTGGGATCACCAGAATTTTTATATCGGATCACTCTTGAATTTCGTCAGGTAGCCTATGTAACTAGTCAGCAGATGCATGAGGAACCAAACGATAGCCATCAGAACATACTGCCCTGCCTCAAGCACAACAGCCAAGGAGCTAAACAACAGCCCGCCGGCTATATAGTCCAGCTGGTCGAACGGAAACCAGCTTTTGCCGGAAACAACATTCACCTGTCTTTTGAAAAAGCTTTTTACCATATCGCCGAACAGCGCGCCGAAACTCAAAAGAACTCCCAGCCAAATCGTCAGCTGGGCATAATCCAGACCGCCGGCAACTCCGCCTATTTGTGTCTGCAGGAAGAAAAACCAAGTACCGGCCAGTGTGCCAAATACCAGGCCGCGGATGGTTTTGTGAGGCCCTAATATCGGCTTGCCGCGAAACTTACGGCCGAAATCTACCGGCGCCTGCCATTCGGACAGCACCGGTAACTTTGCGATTATCACCGGTGTGACATTAGCTATGCCCGCGGGTAGGAAAAACCAAAGCGCAAAGAATAGATCATCCATATTTAAACCTTCTTACTGATAAATGATATGCGTTCAAATATTGATATGACAGCAAATACCGCGACCACCCCGCTGGCCAGCAAGACCTGATCTATCAACAACCCGAAGATGATTATTGCGATACGGGTCTCAAACGGCACCAGACCCTCGTGGTATAGACGGTTCAGTTTATGGTGGTCGTCCGGCCGGTGCTTTATCGCGTAAGCGACCTCGCCTTTGGCCTTTATATAGCTGACGCTTATCGTCGCGCCGCAGGCTATCAGAGGTATAAAGGTCCAGGCATAATAGGCTCCTTGTGAAAGATAATAGACGACTCCGCTGTAAATCAATACTTCTTTTACCCTATCGGTGGAAGCATCGATCATCATGCCCCGCGGGCTGGCGGTTTTCTTATACCTTGCCAGCTCGCCATCCAGCACGTCGAACAGGCCGAAGAATATCAACAGTACGGCAGCGAGATCCAGCTTGCCGTAACCAATAAGCACGGCTATCGGCAGATAGGCCGCTACACCGGTCCAGGTTATAGTATCGGGCGATACGCGACCGCCACTGACCTTATCGAGCAGTTTGGCGACTACGGCAATCTTAGTTCTTACGAATTTACGCAAGCTGGCAAGCCATGACATCGAAGTTATTGTAGCATCTGTCTATCAAAAAAATGATAATCTATTAGACGTGAGATATACGTTACATACGTCCAAAAGGGCTGATTGGGAGATACTTGGGAAAAATCCTAAGAACATCTGGCAGGTTATTGCCGCGAAATCATATGGCGTCCTAACACCCGGGAACATGGCCAGTTTCATCGGCGGCGCTTTGGCGCTTTATGGTTTATGGATAATCTTGAGCGGAGACACCGTAAAAGGGCTGGTGTTTTTGAGCGTCGGTCGTTTGGCAGATGTAGCCGATGGGATAATCGCGGAATATACCAGGACCAAAAGCCCTCTAGGCGAAATAGTAGATGCCGCGATGGATAAGCTTGTCGTAGCGGCGACTTTGATAGTGCTGGGTGCCTTGGAACTGATACCTTGGATAATAATAATAGTCATAGCTTTGCAGAACTCGGCTAACGTGGTGATCAGTGTCGTCGCAAAACTCAGGCATAAATACCTCCACCCTTCCCGCCTGGGCAAGGTGTCGTCGGCTTTCAGCTGGATTACGATAATTCTTTATCCGCTGGGAGATTGGCTGCGGCAGGATGTCTCTACCGTCGGCGGCAACGCGTTAATAACACTATCGCTGATTTGTTTCGGCATCTATGCAGTCATGGGGCTAAGGGCCAGTCTCAGCTACGCGGATGCAATATATAAGAAACCGGCTAAGAAACTTATAGATTATTTGGGCAAAAAACCATAAAATAAGTAAATCATGAAAAAGGGTGAGGCTGATCTAAACAGGCCGGATCCGGGCAGTCTTTTGGTCCGGTTTGATAGACTCGTGGTTATTTATAACCCGGTCAGTACCAATTCGCGCCGGAGCCGCCGCCGGATCGCCGAACTTAAAGATCTGTTTCCTTCCAAAGAAGTAGCAGTGGTGGAAACTTCGCCCGATGGCCTGGAAGCAAACAAGAAATTAATCGCCCGCGAAGCAAAAAAATTTAATAAACGCACGCTAATCTGCATAGCTGCTGGCGACGGTACGGTCAGCGCAGTCCTTGATGCCCTGTTGACCGACAAAAGCATACCGGCCGCGGCGCGGAAGGTGCCGATTCTTCCTTTGTGGGGCGGTAACGCCAATGATCTGGCATATATGGCGAACGGTTTTTCTAATAAAAACAGCCTGAAACATATATTCGAAAAAGGAGAAATCGTACCCGTTTATCCACTAAGCGTGAGGGTAAGCCATAAAAAGAAGATTAACAAGCGCGTAGCCGCCTGTTATGTAAGTTTCGGTGCGTCGGCTTACGCGGCCCAGCAGACGGAACTGCCAAAAAACAAAAAAAAGAAAATACATGTAATTCCCGGTACAAGGGTAGCTACGGAATTTTGGACGGTTACCAAAGCCTTGATCAAGGCCAAGACCTTCACTATAAATGTGGACGGCGAAGAGCAATCGGTTTACGAACGTATCTTCGTGAACGGCTCGCGGATAGCCAAGATCGACCGTTTGCCGGTAAAACTCAACGAAAGGGCGTTCTATGAGGCCACGTTGGATAAGAAACATCCCAAAGCGTTGGTATCCCTGCTCTCTGCCCTGAAGATTTTGCGAAACCGTACCTACGGAGAGATCAGCGAGAAGAATTATTCCTTTGCCTTAAACAGCGAGGCGTGGTCGCAGATAGACGGCGAGGTAGTCAAATTGCCGGCGGGGACAGAAATAGAGATAAGCCTTAGTCCCGTGCCCTTTCATATAATAAGTACCAAGCTCGGATAAATTGGTTATTGATATAAAATTTTTGCTATACTATTGCTATACATAAGGGAGTTTAGGTGAAGTTTTTCATTGATACTGCTAATTTATCCGAAATAAAAAAAGCGGCAGACTACGGGGTACTCGACGGCGTAACTACGAATCCGAGCCTGATGGCGAAAATCGGCATCAAGGGTCGCCCGAATATCAAAAAGCATTATAAAGATATCTGCGATTTGGTTGGAAACAATGTCAGTGCCGAGGTCATCGCTGCCGATTATGATGAGATTATGAAGGAAGCGCGTGAACTTGCGGCTATCGATGACAAGATAGTGGTCAAGGTGCCGATGATCCCGGAAGGAGTAAAAGCTATCTCTACCCTGTCCAAAGAAGGCATCAGGACAAATTGTACGTTGGTATTTTCCGCCGGACAGGCCTTATTGGCCGCCAAGGCCGGTGCAAGTTATGTCAGTCCGTTCATCGGCCGGCTCGATGATGTTTCGACCGACGGGATGAGGCTGATCGAAGAGATAGTAGCCATTTATCAGAACTATGATTACCCTACCGAAGTGTTGGCTGCGAGCATCCGTCATCCGATGCATATCGTGACTTCGGCGATCGCCGGCGCGGATGTCGCTACCTGTCCGCTGAGTGTCATCGAAAAACTATTCAACCATCCGCTTACCGACACAGGCCTGGAAAAATTCTTAAGCGACTATAAGACGAGTCAGGCGTGAGTATACGCGGAGGAAGATTTATAACAGGATGACCATAGACCAAAAAGCCGCCAATACGATTAGGATCTTATCAGTGGCGATGGTCGAGCGCGCCAAGAGCGGACATCCCGGCGGGCCGATGGGTGCCGCCGATTTTATTCATGTACTGTTTTCCGAATTTATGGTTGAAGATCCTGATGACCCCAAGTGGCCGTGGCGCGACCGGTTCTTCCTTGATGCGGGACATATGTCGCCGATGCTTTATAGCATTCTGGCCTTGACCGGTCGGATGCCTATTTCCGAAATAAAGAATTTTCGTCAATTGGACAGTAAAACTCCCGGCCATCCGGAACGGGATTTAGAGCATGGCATAGAAAACACCAGCGGCCCGCTCGGCCAGGGGCACGCCTTTGGTGTCGGCGCGGCGGTTGCCGCCAAGTTTTTAGAAGCCCGCTTTGGCGATTGGCAGGCTCATAATATCTATTGTTTCATCAGTGACGGTGGTATTCAGGAGGAAATCAGCCAGGGCGCGGGACGCATCGCCGGCAATTTGGGCCTAGGCAATCTGATCATGTTTTATGACAGCAACCACATCCAGCTCTCGACGGAGACAAAGCTGGTGACACATGAGGATACGGCTAAGAAGTACGAGGCCTGGGGCTGGCAGGTGATCAAGATTAATGGCAATAATCAGGACGAAATCCGCTCTGCCCTAAAAGCTGCCAACGCCGAAAAATCCAAACCGACGCTGATTATCGGCGACACGGTCATGGGCAAAGGCGCGCTAGCTGAAGACGGCAAAAGCTTTGAACACCAAGTCAGCATGCACGGCCAACCAATAACCGGTGCCGGCGGTTCTTATGAAATGACGATTAAAAATTTAGGCGGCGATCCGGACAATCCGTTCGTCATTCCTGATGAAGTGAAAAAACTTTATGAAGTTGCGGCCGAGCGCAAACGTAAGCTAGTCGCCGACCGGAACAATGTTGAGAAACAATGGCGGGCAAAGGATAAGGATAAAGCCGAACGGCTGGACGCTTACCTTGCCGGCAAAGTACCCGCCCTTGCCTGGGAAAAGCTCGCCGAGGACCAAAAGCCTGATATTGCAACCCGGGCCAGCAGCAGCTACGTGCTGGGCGAATTCGCGGAGAATATCGGTAATATGATAGTCATGAGCGCCGACCTGGCTAACAGCGATAAGACCGACGGCTTTTTGAAAAAATCCAAGCCAATCATACCAGGGGATTTCTCCGGAGCATTCCTGCACTGCGGCGTAAGTGAATTTTCTATGGCGGCGATGGCCGTCGGCATGGGTCTGCACGGCGGAGTCATTCCCGTCTGCGGTACGTTCTTTGCCTTCTCCGATTATCAAAAACCGGCTCTGCGGCTGGCTGCTTTGATGGAAGTGCCGGTCAAGTTCCTCTGGACGCACGACGCTTTCCGCGTCGGCGAGGACGGTCCTACACACCAACCGATTGAGCAGGAGGCACAATTAAGACTGCTCGAAAAAGTCCATAACCATTCCGGCAAGCCGGGGTTTTTGGTCCTGCGTCCGGCAGATTCTGCCGAAACTACAGTCGCTTGGAAAATGGCCATAGAAAACACCAAGTCCCCCACCGGACTTATCCTTACCCGCCAGAACATCAGCGAAGTTACGGACTATAAAACCGCGCTAGGCGCGGAAAAAGGCGCCTATGTTGCATATGAGCCTGCTAGCAAACCGGAGCTTGTAGTAGTAGCTAACGGCAGCGAAGTCGGCACGGCTTATGAGGCGATCAAGCTCTTGGGAAAGCATAATATACGCTTAGTTTCCATACCTAGTGAAGGGCTTTTTCGTGAGCAATCAAAAACATACCAGGATTCGGTTTTGCCGGAAGGTATTCCCCGCTTCGGCGTAACTGCCGGCCTTGCCGTTAACCTTTTTGGCCTAGTCGGTGACCTGGATCGGATTCATAGCCTGGAGCATTTTGGTTTCAGCGCCCCTTATCAAAAACTTGATGAACAATTCGGCTTCACCGCCGAAAACCTCGCCGCCAAAATCCAAAAGTTGTTTTAAGCCCCGTCTTTGAACAATAGGTTCAGATAACGGGTACCGGTGAACGGTATCTTCTGCTTGACTATGCGCTTGCCGCCCAGGGTGTTAAGCGAATGGATAACGAAGTTGCCGTAGCGTTCATTAAGTTCGTCCACGGCTCCGGTAAGCCATTCTTCCTTATTTATTTCGTCGAACAGGCTGGGCTGGCCCCGGGTAGTTGGCGATAAATTGTAACAGGTTATGCCCATTATGGTTAAGTTCGAGTGCCGCGGACGTTTGTTAAACAGGTAAAGTGCCCGCTCGTATATTTCCCTGTCCGTATAAAAGCTTTTGCGCCAGGTCCGGCGGGCATGCCAGCGCTCTCCGTTAGAGAGGCCTGCCCAGACCAGAACTCCCCTAGCGTCGACGCCATTGAACCGCAGTTTCTTACCCGTGGTTTCGCATAAATAATGAAACCGTGGCAGAAGTTCGCGGTCGTCATTGGTGCGTTTGTCCAGAGCGAATTGTCGGCCTACCTGGCCAAGTCGGGTCGGCTCATCGTCTACCTCGTAACCGCGCAGGCGCTGGTACCATTCGTCGCCGACGATTCCGCGAAAAACCAGCCGGCGCAGCGTATCTGCCGAAGTGTTTAAAAAATCCAATGGCGTAAATATACCGACGGAATTCAACCTGGCTTCGTAATGCCGGGCTATGCCGGGCAAATCGGTCAGTTCCAAACAGTCATAAGTTTCAAGCAGGTTTTTATGATCTATGACATCCAAGCCGTCCGGCTTGTTCAGCCCGGCGGCCGTCTTGGCCAAAAAACGGTTCGGTCCTATACCGATATTGACCCTTATCCAATGCCCCAGCTCGCTGCGCAGACGTGCTTTTATCTCCAAGGCTATTGTCTCAAGCGACCGGTGGTTTATAAAATTACGAGTGCCGTGGAAGTCAATAATCCCCTCGTCGATACTACGCATCATGACATCCGGCGAATAGCTTTTCATTATCTGAGCCAGCTTCTGGTGGACGTATAAATATTTCGGCGGATCGGTCTCCAGGATTATCAGCTCCGGTATGATTTCCCTGGCCTGCATAAGCCCCATACCGACCTTGACGCCGCGGTTCTTGGCCTCGTAGCTGGCGGCGATGATACAGCAGTTTTTGGATATACGGTTGGTCATGCCTAAGGGTTTGCCGCGCAAGGATGGTCTGGCCTGCTGTTCGGTCATCGCAAACGCACTGTTGAGGTCTATATGCATTATTTGCGGCAACTCCTTGCTTATCGGCAGATGACCCCAGTGAGTTTCTATGGCGGTCTTTGATTTACTAACACTTTTTGTCCGATCGGACCCTTTTTGTTGGTAGTTTTGGGAAGACATCAGCTACTGCCCTCGATTATCGTAACCAGTGTCCATACGAGCATTTCGGCGTCGAATTCCAGGCGGTAGTCATTGGTCCCGTCGCTCATGTCGAAAACGTGTATCATCCGGCGGCCTTTGGTCGTCGGATGACGTAACCCCAACTCGGTAAAAATAATTTCCTCGCCCCTGTATTTCATTTTGGCGGGCATTATCAAATAGGCGGGTTCGCCGTGAGCTTTGAACCGGGTTATTACTTCTACTCTTTGATTTATTTCGACAAAATTCATATCTAAACAACTCTTTTAGGTTGACTGTCACTGAACGGATTTTGGTAGTTAGCTGCCCGGTAGAATTTTGCGACCGTTCAACCGCTTGTTCATAACGGGAAACTTGTTGTTTAGATAAGGATACGCAGGGACCGTAGTATGCGTTCCTGGATTTATTATAACTGGATTAGATAGAACTTAGTAGTTTCTTTTAAAGTTGGGCAGCGGAGTTTTGGGCGGCATATCTTCGCGGATACGTACGCTTATACCGGCAGCCAAGCTGCTGGGGCTGGAAGCCTTAATCTTACAATTGTGACCTATAGTCACCCCTGGATCGACATACCCGCTGCCGGATATATATACATTATCCTCTATCGTTACATCCCTGCACACGGTCACTTCAGAGCCGAGCCGGACATTTGAACCGATACTTACATTGGAGCCTATTTCTGCTCCTTCTAAAATTCTTGTATAAGTTCCCGTACTGCTTCCCCTGCCGAAGAGTCGCGCCCTTATAACAGAATAAGCTCCCAGGGTTATTCCGGAAGAGAATCTGGCGTCGCCCGGTATCAGCACGCGGCTGTCAATCCGGCTCGGGTCACCCTCCGCTTCTTCAACAAACTCAACACCGGGGCCAATAAGTATTCCCTGTGCAAGCACTAAGTCTGCCGGCAGTTCAACACTTGGATGTATAAGGTTTCCCTTACCGTCAAGCTCATATTCCTCACCTTTGTGGAGTAGACGCTCCCCGGCGAATGATTGTCCCATTTCAAGCGGGGGCGTTAATTCCTGCGAACCTTCCGGCGAGAATCCAAGTATCCGTCCTTTGTTATCAGTTTGAGCGCTAAAATTTACTGGCATAAACCATAAATCTCCTAAAATTTAAATTTATTTTAACATTAAATACACAGATTAGCAATTATATTTTGTTGTTGATTACGCAAGATTATTTGTCCGCAGTCTGGAGTTTGGACCGATTATCATATCCTGAGGTATGCGTACGCCTTCGCCTATGTAGACCCGTGCGCCAAGCTCGGCGTTTGGGCCGATTACCGCGTTGTCATCGATCCGAACATGACTTTCTGCGGTTACGCCGCTTGAGACCTGGACGTTTTCGCCGGTAACCACCGAGGCACCCAAGCTCACGCCGTCGCTGACATTGGTCCTTGGCCCAATCTTGCCATAAGGGCCGATGTCGCTTTCGCCGATGGAAGCGCCAAGCCGGACTACGGTATGGGTAGCAATATGCAACCCTGAGCGCAGTCTTGTCTCGCCGGAAATGGCTACCCGGTCTTCGATGACAGTCGGCTTATCATTGGATGGATTCGTAAAAACTATGTTCGGACCAAGCAAAACCCCCGATCCTAAGCTGAGATTTTCCGGCAGTTCTATATCGCAATGGATCAAATTGCCGTGTTCATCGAGTCTATATACCTCGCGTTTGTAGCTTATTCTTTCGCCGCCCTCCAGGTAGCGGCCTATATCTTCCGGTGCGATAACCTCATCGGAACCTTCCCTCATATAACCGGAAATCGTACCTTTTTTCTGACTGGTTTTGACCGTGAATATTTCGGGGTTTGACATACCTACTCCCACGATGAATTTGTCTATACTATACAAGTAAATTATAAATCACGCAAGTTTGTGGGGTGATATCAAGTCGTTTTCAGGTTGTTTAAAAAAACAACCAGCTGTTTAGGTGTTATCTCGGCCTTGATCAGATAACCGTCGGCCTGCCTTTCTATTTCTTCGCGCACCTCGTCGCTTTGCTCCAAATTAGTAGTTATGATTATCTTGGTTTTGATATTCGGAGCTTCATGCCTAAGCCTTTTTAGGACTTCTATGCCTAAAATATCGGGTATCATCAGGTCCAGCAGCATGATGTCATATTCGCCGGTCTTGGCAAGTTCCAAGCCTTCGGCGCCGCCTTTGACCAGCCTTACGTCATAGCCTTCCTTTTTGAGTGCGCGCTTATAGAGCTCGCTAATGAACTCCTCGTCTTCTATGCACAGTACTTTTATCGGGTTTGGTGATATTTCCATGGTTATTGCCTCGAGAGTGAATGATTCTTTATCCAGCCGTGAGCGCTGCGGGTTATGCCATTATTATCGCCGGACTTATCCTTATCTGCAAGTTGGTCATAAGGCACGACGGTAAAACCGAATATCGTACCTTCCCCTTCCTTAGATCTTACCCAGATATTTCCGCCGTGGGCCGCGATCAGTGCCTTGGAGAGGTACAAACCCAGGCCGGTACCGGTAATATTCGCCTTATTACGGTAATTGCGCGAATACTTTTCAAACAAATGAGGCATGACTGATTCGGGTATACCGACACCGAAATCCTGCACGGTTGTCTCGACCAAATTATCCTTGGTCAGTATTACATTTATCTTAATCTGGGTCTTATCGTGCGGACTGTATTTAATCGCATTATCTATAAGATTAATAAGCACTTCGGCGATGCTGACTTTGTCTATGCCCACCTTGGGCAAGCCGTCGGGCACATTCAATTCTATGGCCTTGCCATGCACTTTCGCCCGCAACTGCATGTTGCTGATGACGCTGGAGATAGTTTCTTTCCAGTCTTCCTCTCGCAACTTCAGGCTTAGCTGATCCTGTTCTACGCGAGCGACATTTAGGATGTTGCCTACGAAAGCCGTAAGGTTTTCGGCGGCCACCTGCATTTTTTGTACGAAATCCTGCATCTCCGGATTGAGATCACGGCTCAGCTCATCATCAAGCACCTCGATATATCCTTTTAAGATAGTCAGAGGGGCGCGGAGTTCGTGCACGGCCAAGGCTATGAAGCTGAGTTCCTTGTCTTCTTCGCCATAGGTTTCGGTCTGGTCGAATAATGTCATTATTACTTCCGTGGAGTTCTGGCCGGACTGCTTGACATAGCTGGCCGCCAGATCGCAATACTGCGTTTCTTCTTCATAAGAAGTCATCCGTACGCCCCGCCAGATCTTTTGCGCCGTCACGCTTTTTTCCCGGCACTGCTCGATCCAATCCTCCAGTGTCGGCTCATCATCATGGAACAATATGTCAAAGTTGTTGTATAAGTTCTTGCCTACCAGACTGTCGGCGGTTTTAGCATATTCCTGGGTTTTCGGATTGGCGAACACTATATTGGCTTCATGATCGATGCCGATTATCGGTACCGGCAATTGCTGCAGCACCATATTTAGCGGATTCTCGGTTTGCAGACTCGCATCGTGCGAACTTGAAGCGAATTCATAAACTTGTCTGGTGAGATTGGCTACCAATTCCTTGGCCAGCGTCAATCTTTCTACTTGCGGAGCGGCAATCGGCAGCGGTGACGGCGATACATGCATAATGGCCTGGGACAAGGCCGTCAAAGGCTTGGTTACCTGGCTGGCCAAAATCAACCCGGCGACTATTGCCGTAACCAGCCAAATACCGACCAAGATTACCAGGACCATCAGTGTTTCGAAGTCGAAATAAGTCTCAACCAGCCACCACGCGCCGATGATGATCAATCCGGTCGTAAACAGCCAGGTAACCAAATAAAATTTTATCGACTTTTGTGCTTTTTCAAGATAACCGGGTCCACCCATTGCTTTTTCGTCTAACGCTTATACTTTACTTCGCTTGCCTTTGCGACCAGCGTTACCCATGTCTGCCCGGCGTTTAAAGCCAGCTCTTTGCCTTTGGAGTCATAGAATTTGAACTGAGCGCGCGGGCCGTCTTTTTTCCAGATTCCCTGGTGCACTTTGCCATCCTGGAAGACGAACATTTTGCCCTTCCCGCTGGTGTAATAAACCGAATAAATTCCACTCTTGGCATAGTCCATGGCCAAGGCCACCACTACTTTGGGTGACAACTGTTTATGGGTCAATGCATCGATGTGCGGCTGTCCGGCCTGTTTGCGCTTATAAGAATTGGACTTTTTATCATAGTCGAAATGCGGGTCATAGAGAAAATCCGAAATCAAGAAATCTATCTTGGTCGCCGCCGGCTTCTTAGCCGGAGCTTCTTCTTTGCGCGGCCAGCTGTCGATCTTGCGGAGCTTGTTGAATTTCTTGGCTTTGCTGGCCCTAAGCAAGGCGTCCATGGAAGTATAAAGATTATGCGGCGCGTAGCGCTTGTTTACCCGGTGAAAGGCGTCAGTCTTGGTGTAATCCAGATCCTTGACGTGCAGTTTGCCGAGCTTGGTCAATCCTTTGACGCTACCGCCGGCATGGGCGATCGCCGCATCGAACGGCAGGAACAGGTCTATATAATACGGACGGATTGAACGCACCGGGCCGATCTCTTTCGGCCGGCCTTCCAGATAAAGCGCATTGAAACGGGTTATCCCGCCTTCGGCTATCGCTTCAAACACTATACCGGCATGCCTTAGTCCGGATTGCGGCCGGGCGTCAGGGCTGTTTTCTATCATGACTGCCGTTATCGGGCGTTTGTTAACTTCTATCGGTATCTCAACGCCACTCAGACGGGACGGTTCGGTAGTTTTCTTCTCTTCGATTTTCTGGACTACCGGCGCCGCCGGTGCAGGGCTTTTGCTAAACAGATTCTTAAGTGCGTATACACCGCCGATACCGCCCACCAAAAGCACGGCTATGATCAAGCTGCCGGCGATCTTCTGGTTCTTGGTACTGGGCCAAAGATCCAGGCCCCGGCTTAGGAATTTGTGTGCCTTTTTTTTGAGCCTGTTGGCTTTTTTACCGGCTTTGCCGGTAGCTATGCCGCCGATGTCGTTAACAACCAAAGAATCGACCTGTCCGGGCGGGTTTGTCCCGCTCTTTAGATTTATCGTGTCTGATCCCGGGTTGTTTTTATTTTGGTCCTCCGGCTGAGGACTTATATCATCAACCATGACAAGACTATACCATATTTTGACTATTTAGTGTATCTGTTCATCCCTTGAGAGCCGCTATCCGCGCGTTGATCCTACGAAGGCAGGTTTTTTGGCCTAACACCTCCATGGTTTCAGCTAACCCCGGGCTTGAGCTGGCCTGGGTGGTTGCGATTCGGATCAGGCTGAACAGCACCACGGGTTTTTGCCCGGTTTGTTCCAAAAGCTTGTTCAGTCTTTGCGCAAGGTCTTCTCTTGAAAAATCACTCTCCTTAAGCGTAGCTTCCGTTTTTTCAAGCAACTGTCCCAGCTCTTCTTGTGAGAGTTTTTTCAGCTGTTTGTGGCCGGATATAAGTTCCGGGTTAACCGGCAAATCTTCAAAGAAAAATCTTGTAAGCTCCGGAAGTTCGGCAAAGTATTTCATGCGTTCTTGAACTAAGCCCAAAACTTTTTTCTTGTATCCGTCGTCATATTTTTTGGCTGATTCAGGCCAGAAATCTTTCACTAGTTCATAAAGCTCATCC